>CACXFJ010000001.1 GCA_902766965.1 uncultured Eubacteriales bacterium
ACTTATGCGGATTAAGATTTTTCCGCACTAAACTTCGTGACTGCGGAAAAATCCCGCATAACGAGTGGTCGGAGATGGGGCTCGTGTTTTTCTTTGTTATCTTTCTTTTCACACCGAAAAGAAAGTAAAAAGCTAATCTTATAAACAAAAACGGAATAGAAACTATTATTCTACTCCGTCTTAATTTTTGTATCCGTAACTCAAAACCGTTAGTTTTGAACTTCACTGCCGTAAGGCAATTTCACTGTCACTATGTGACAACTTCACTCCGACGAATGTCGGAAGTTCACTTCTAAATCGTGCGGGAACGTTTAGATTTTTACTATCTTATCAAGATAAGCATACCCAAGAAGTTTTGAGGATTTAAGCATAGCGCGAACGACGCCGTCTGCGTCGGAGTGTTCGAAGCAGCGGAACAGACCGGAAATACAGTCGACGAGAGCGGTTTCTTCGAATTTGTTTTCGGTATAGGCTACCGCGACGAATCTCGTAAGGGCGTACGTTGCGCAGAGTTCGGCAAACTTTTCAAACGGAGTTTCGCCTTTTTGCGAGAAGGGGAAACGTTCGAATATTGCGTGGTTTATCAACACGTTTTCAAAATATATTTCGCACAGGGGATAGCGATTTTTGAAAGCGTCGGCTGCTTTTTTGTAGCGGTTTTCGACGGTTTTTGCGTCGAATTCTCCGTTTACTATGCCCAAATCTTCTTTCGCTATTATGGAATATTCCGAAAAGCTCGGGCTGTAAGATTCGAGGGCGGCGACAAGGTCGGTTATCGTGCGAAAAGCGGTTTCGTCGGTTATTTCGGCGGGAATTTCGTTCCCGTCGAGAGTTTTTCCGAAATTTATGAGGCGTTCGGACAAAGGTACGGTTCTGTCCTGCAAACGGCGGATAAGGGAGAGTTGGAGTTCTCTTTCGCTTTCGTCGCGACCGTCGGAAAGTTTTTGCGTATTTTGCGGCAATTCGAGTTCGACTAACTTAATTCCGTCGGTTTCGGCAAAGAGCATTTCGATTACTTTTTCGCAGCTGCACGCGCACGCGCCTTCGTCGAGCGTGGAAAAAAGCGTGTTCCGAGGATACATTCTGCAAACCGACGGCAGGACTTCTTCTCCGCATTCTACCTGCAAAGAACAAAGCCCCGTACTGTCCTGCAAGGGACACGAACCGAGAAAGTCAGGTTTCATCTTGGCGTATCTTTCGGGGCTTGCGTCGGGCAGAACGTAAAAAGCGCAATCGAGTCTTTTGCGTAACTTATCCGAACATTCTATGCCGAGAAGTTTGAAATACTCCGACATGGGGACGGTTATGCCCCACCCGGAACAACAGCAACGGCGACATTCGCCGCATTTGCAACGGAAATTTTTATAATAGTCGGGTACGACGATTTTTTCCATAAATCCTCCGCCGTCCGTAAAAACGCTTTCGGAACGGCTCCGAAAAATATTTTATCATCGCGTATTTTCACACGCAATTATTTTTTTGAAAAAAATCGCGATTTTTTCTGCCGCGCGAAGAGAGAAATTTTCCGAAACAGGCAAACTTTTGTGAAATTCGTGCAAAGTTTTCCGAAAAGGACAAACTTTCGAGCTTTTTGGATAAAGGTCTCCGAAACGAGCAAATTTATTGTTTTCGCTCGGTTGCGGCGACGGAAAGGCGGCTCGCGCGATATTCGAGAGGAGTGCAACCGTATTTTTTGCGGAACAGTTTGTAAAAATATCCGCAGTCGACGTATCCTACGTCGCAGGCTATCCCCACGACGGAACGGTCGGTAGTCGCTAACAGTTCGCAAGCCTTATTAAGTCGTTTTTCAAGAACGTAGGCGGAAATCGAACAGCCCGTAAACGATGAAAAAAGCCGTGAAAAATAGCTCGGACTTATATCGCACTTATCGGCGAGAACGGCGAGCTTTATATCCTTATTATAATGAGCGTCGATATATCGCAAAGCGGGAGCTATTAAATTGTCGCTTTTTACGGAATTTTGCAAAACGTTATACTTTACGTCCGACACTAAAAATAATGCGTTTTTTTTCTCGTCGACAGCAAAAACGGCAAGTTTTTTACCTGCGTTTATTGCAGAAAGCACGTTTTCCGGGGCAGAAAGTTCTATAATTTGCATTTGCGTGTACCCGTCCTGTTTTTTCTATAACAAAATTTTACCATAATTTAGCAAAATTGTCTAATGATTTACCCTTTTCTCTGGTTTATAATTATAAGTATCGAATAAAAATCAACTCATAAAGGAGAAATTATCATGAGAAAAGCATTTATATGCCCGACAAAATACGTTCAGGGCGAAAACGAATTACTTAACTTAGGTTATTTCGTAAAGACTTTCGGAAAGAAGGCTTTGCTTATTGCGGACCCGTTCGCGTTGACCCTCGTTAAGGACAAACTCGAAGAAACGCAAAAGAAATACGGCGTAGAACTTATCGGATGCGGAGATATATTCAAAGGCGAATGCTCCCGTAACGTAGTAGCCAAACTTCAAGAATTTGCTAAGGCAAACAAATGCTCCTGCACCATCGGTCTCGGCGGCGGAAAAGCCATCGACACCAGTAAGTGCGTAGCCGCCGGCAATCCGCTTATCATCTGCCCGACCATCGCGGCTACCGACGCTCCTACTTCTCACAGCGCGGTTCTTTACACCGACGACCACGAGTTCGACGATTACGCTTACTTCCGTCAAAGCCCCAGCGTTGTTCTTATCGACCTTAACGTTATTGCCAACGCTCCCGCTCGTTTCTTGGTATCCGGTATGGGCGACGCTCTTTCCACTTACTTCGAAGCTCGCGCCAACGTAAGAAGCGTATCCAACGTAAACGCAGGACTTCCTTGCGGAGCTAACCGTAAGAAAGGCACCTTGTTGGGATACGGAACTCACACCGCCGCCGCTTTGGCAGAACTCTGCTACAAGAACCTTATCTCCGACGGATATAAAGCGAAAGTAGCTTGCGAAAACAACGCAATCACCCCCGCTTTCGAAAAGATTGTAGAAACCAACATTCTTCTCTCCGGTCTCGGATTCGAATCCGGCGGTCTTGCAGGCGCTCACGCTATGCACGACGGACTTACCGTAGTACACGATATTCACCTCAACAACTTCCACGGCGAAGTAGTAGCTTTCGGTACTATCTGCCAGTTGGTTCTCGAAAACAGCCCCGAAGAAGAACTTTATGAAGTTCTCGACTTCTGCGACACCGTAGGACTTCCCGTATGCTTGGAAGACCTTATGACCGACAAGAAGACCGGCAAAGCGGAGAGAATTTCCCTCACCGAAGAAGAATTGAAGGCTGTAGCGGCTAAGACCTGCATACCCGACGAATCTATCCACAACATGCCTTTCCCCGTGACCGAAGAAATGGTTATCGCGGCAATAAAGACCGCCGACAAACTCGGTCGCGCATACAAAGGTCTCGACGACTAAAATATCTAAAAAAACAATTACGGTTAGTCGGGGGCGGTCGCTCCCGACTATACTTACTATTAAGGAGTTTGCAATGAAAAAAATAATGAACACCCCTGAAACTTTCGTCTACGATATGTGTCACGGTCTTGCCATGGCTCATCCCGAATTGGAATTCGTAGAAAAGTTCAAAATCGTTAAGAAAAAAGAAATCAACGAAGACAAAGTAAGCCTTATCTCCGGCGGCGGCAGCGGACACGAACCCGCTCACGCAGGTTTCGTCGGCAAAGGTATGCTCGACGCGGCTGTTTGCGGCGACGTATTCGCTTCTCCCAGCCAGGTTCAGGTATATAACGCTATCAAGAAATGCGCTACCGATAAGGGCGTTCTTCTCATAATCAAGAACTATTCCGGCGACTGCATGAACTTCAACAACGCTATGGCGGACGCTCAGGACGACGGACTTAAAGTAGACGCCGTTTACGTAAACGACGATATAGCGGTAAAAGACAGCCTTTACACCGTAGGTCGCAGAGGCGTAGCCGGCACCGTACTCGTTCACAAATGCGCAGGCGCGGCGGCGGAACAGGGTAAAGAACTCGAAGAAGTCAAGAGAGTAGCGAACAAGGTCATCGAAAACGTTCGTTCCTTCGGTTTCGCTTTCACCAGCTGTACCGTTCCCGCGGCGGGACATCCCACCTTTGAAATCGGCGACGACGAAATGGAATTCGGCGTAGGTATCCACGGCGAACCCGGACGTTTCCGCGAAAAAATCGATTACAGCAGCGGTAAATTCTGCGACAACCTCGCCGAACGCATCGTAAAAGACCTCAAAGAAGACCTCGGACTTAAAAAAGACGAAGAAGTTGTGCTTCTTATAAACGGTTTCGGCGGAACTCCTTTGCAGGAACTCTATATCCTCAACAAATCCACCACCGACGCTCTTAATGCGGAAGGAATCAAAATTCACCGTACCGTCGTCGGCAACTTTATGACCTCCATCGATATGGCGGGTGCGTCCATAAGCGTATTGAGAGTAGACGAAGAGTTGAAAAAACTCGTCGATTACCCCGTAAACACCCCCGCGCTTACTTGGGGCGGAGCTATGAACGAACAGGCCGCAGCCGCGGTAGAAGCAATGAACGCTATCGCGAAGGCTCTTAACATCACTCCCGTAGCGGAAACGCAGGCAAAAAAGAAAGCGAGTAAAGCAGCCGTAGCGGAAGAAGACGCCAACGCAGTCTACGAAGTAGAGGGCAAACCCGAAGTTACCGAAACCATCAACACCGCCGCTTTCGTGCAAATAGTGGACAAGATGGCAGACGTAATCATCGAAAACGAAGTTCCGTTCTGCGAAGCCGACAAAATGGGCGACGGAGACTTCGGTATGAGTATCGCTAAGGGATTCAAACAGCTGAAAGCCGACTGGGCTACCAGAAAGAAAGGCGACATAGGCGAATTCCTCGTAAGCTGTTCCGAAATAATCAAAGAATATTGCGGCGGCGCGTCCGGTCCTATCTGGGGAAGCGCGTTCAAGTACGCAGGTAAGGCAATGGCAGGCAAGAAGGTAATAGACCTCAAAGATTTGGCATTCCTCTTCACCGAAGCAAACCGCGGCGTTTACGAAACCGGCAAGAAGTCCTTCGGCAAGGGCGCGGAAATCGGCGACAAGACTTTGGTCGACGCTTTGAAACCTTGCGCTATCGCTTTGACTAAGGCGGCGGAAGAAGGAAAGGCTCTCAGAGAAGGTCTCGACCTCGGAGCGAAAGCGGCTCACGACGGAGCGGAAGCTACCAAGACTCACGTAGCTACTCTCGGCAGAGCGGGCACCGTAGGCGAACGCAGCATAGGTTACCCCGACGCAGGCGCGCACGGTTTGGACGTAATCTTCAACGAACTCGCCGCTTATATCAAAACTCTCTAATAGTAAACCATAACTAAAAAAGCGTTCCGTAAGGGACGCTTTTTTAATAAAAGGCGAACGGCTAAACCGTTCGCTTTCGCTTTTTAAGAGCTTGTTTTTAAGAAAGTAAAAATTATTTAATTTCGCCCGAAGTTAAAAGTTTAAGATAGCCTTCGAGATTATCGTTTTCGCTGACGGTAAGTTCGGTTACGCCGAGATATTTCATTATTTCGGCTACGAGTACGCCGCCTGCGGGGATTACGTCTCTTTTTTCAAAGGGCAAGCCGGTTATATATCGGCGGAGTTTCATCGGTACGGAATTTATGTATTCCACGATGTCGAGAATTTCGTCGCGGGTAAGGACGGAAAGATGGACTTTATCTCTGTCGTAATCTTTCATCTGGTTTCTTATAGCCACGAGAGTGGAAGTCGTTCCGCCGATACTTACGAGCTCGGAAAAAGCGGGGACTTTTCCGTATTCAAGCACTCTTTGGGATACCGCTTCGTTAAGTTCGGGAGGACAAAGCCCCAAATCTCTCGTTCTGACCGAACCGAGGGGCAGGGAGTGGGAATAGGTTATTCCTTTGTCGGAACCTACTATAAGCTCGCTCGACGCGCCGCCCACGTCGAGGACGGCTTGCGTTTTTCCGTTGCCGAAATACGTTCCCGTAAAGCCAATCAGAGCCTCTCTTTCGGGGGATAGGACGTCTACTTTTACGTTAAGACTTTCTATGATAGAAACGAAGTAATCGCGGTTGGAGGCGCTTCTTACCGCTTCGGTAGCGAAAATTCTTACTTCGCCGTCGTTCTCTCTTACGAAGTCGACGAATTTTTTTACCGCTTCGTAAGTGTCGGTTATCTGCGATTCTTCGAGGGGTCCTCCCGGCAATTGATGTTTGGAAAGTTGAGTGTTTTTTACGTATTTTTGTCCGTTGTAAAGAAGACGGACGGAGTTGCTGCCCACGTCGATTACGCCTACGTTCATTGTTCGAAAAGGTCCTTGTTCTTTTTAATTTTCGTCTTTATCTGATGAAGGGTGTTGTCCACTTTTTTTACGGGTATTCCCGTCAGGTCCGATATTTCGGTGTAAGTGTATCCTTCGAAGTAGTATTTGAGAATTTTAAGCTGTTCGGGTTTGAAGAGCTGCGACATTTTTCGGTAAAAACTGTCCACGCCTTCCCGTTCTATATAGTTATGCACGGGGTCGTAAATGAATTCCGACGGCAGGTTATTGTCGAGTCCGTCCAAAGACACCGCGTCGTTAAGGAGTTTGTGTTTGGCTCTCGAAGAGGAGCGGATGGCGTCTTTTATCTGACTGCCCACGCACATGCTGATAAACGCCGAAAGGTTGTCGTTCTTTTCGGGATCATAATCGCGGATACCCTTAAAAATACCCATAAGACCTTCCTGTAAAAGGTCGTCGTAGCTGCCGCTGACCAAAAAATATTTCCTCGCTTTACTTCTCGCTATCCACATATAGCGGGCGATGAGCGCTTCCATACTTTCCGAGTCGCCGGTTTGGGCTTTTTTTACCAAATCGAGTTCTTTGTCGTCCACTTAGAGATTGCTCCTTTGTCTTACGCATTCGTAAAGAACGATGCCTGCCGCTACCGACGCGTTGAGGGAATTGACTTTGCCGTTCTGCGGCAGACTTATTACGCCGTCGCAAAGTTTTTTCGTGAGCTGATGCACGCCTTCGCCTTCGCCGCCGACGACTATCGCTATATCGCCTTTAAGGTTGGTTTTGTAAATGCTTTCGCCGTCCATATCCGCCGCAAGGACGATATATCCGTCCTCTTTAAGGCTTCTTATCGCGTCGTTTATATTTGCTACTTTCGCAATTTTTACGTGACTTGCCGCGCCGCTCGATACCTTTACGACGGTGTCGGTCACGCCGCAGTTTCTGCGGCGGGGGATAATTATTCCGTCGGCTCCCGCGCAATCCACTACTCTTACTATCGCGCCGAGATTATGGGGGTCTTCTATTCCGTCGCACAAAACGACTAATCTGTCCTTACCTTTTCTTTCGGTAATTTCTTCCATATCCGCGTACTTATATTCGGTGGTGACGGCAACGAAACCTCTGTGGTCGCCGCCCTTGCAGAGCCTGTCAAGTGCGTACCTGTCCACGAACTGAACCGGTATCTTTTTGTCGCGGCACATAGTTACCACCGGCTTGGAATTTATATTCGGAGCGTCCTTTAATATCAATACTTTTTCTATCGTGACGTCGCCGCGTAACGCTTCGGTGACGGCGTTTCTTCCTTCCAACAACATTTTTCTTTCCCCCTTTACGAATTAGGAATTTTATGATTTTCGGTGTCCGAAATGTTATTTTCGGACAACTTATTTTCGTATATCGCGTCGTATAGACACGCTAATCTATCGTTTTGTCCCGACAGATAAAGATATCCCGTGACCGCCTCGAAAGCGGTGGCTAATTGATATTCGTAAAACGACGCGTGCTTAGGTACGGTGTTTATTTTGGCGTTCTTCGCCTTGTTAAAAATCCGTTTTTCCTGCTCGGTAAGGAGAGGCAACATTATTTTCGCGTCTTCGGCTTGCGACGGAGCGCAGGCGAATTTAGACGCTTCGAGGTGAATTTTCGCGTTTTTATACGGATTTAATTCCGAAAAATACGCCCGCAAAAAAAGCGTGTGAACGGAATCTCCCACCATACTCAACGCAAGCGGAGCATAGTCGGCAAGTACCTTTTCGGGGATATTTTCGGAAGATGTCGGCAAATAACGTTTCATAATCGATAGTATATAATAATAATCGTGTTTTTTCAAGCGAAAAATCGACGAAATAATGTTCCCCCTTTATCCGAATTTAACAAACCATATCTTTCTCAACAAACATATTGCTTGAACGAACTTTATTAAAATATGGATAAAAATACCAATTAGGGTGGGTGGGCGGGATATACAAAACCTATTTACGGATAAAAACGGAATAGAAAACACGCCTATTCCGCCTTAATCAATATATCCATAACTCAAAACCGACGGTTTTGAAATTCGTTAGGCTTTGCCGAAATTCGCTCCGCCTATGGCGGAAATTCGTTCAAAGCAAAGCTTTGAAATTCGTCTAAACTTTCCATAACGCCGAAATCTTTGATTTTGGCAATTAACTTCGCTCCGATAGGAGTGGAAATTAACTCCACGCAGTGGCAATTAACTCCACGCAGTGGCAATTCACGCCCGCAGGGCAATTCTCGCCACGCAGTGGCAACTTTATGGCAACGAATGGTCGGAAAGGATATTGACAAAACGAGCATTTAATATTATATTTATTATATGAAAAAATTTATTATAGGGTTTATTACGCTTGTTCTTGCAATAGTCGGGGTTATTACGCTGACCGCTTGCACCGATTCGTTCGGACGTCCGAGCGATTACGTCGAAGCGGAACGTTTGACCGTGGACAAGGCGAGCGTGTATTTAAGCCCGTCGGGCGAAACTTCTTCCTATCAGCTCAAAGTGAACGTTCTGCCCGAAAACGCCACCAATCAAAAACTAAATTACTATATTCCGAGCGAATATCTGCAATATCTCCGCGTGACCTCTTCGGGGCTTTTGTCGGCTACCGGACAGACCGTCCCCGAAAACACGATTATCCCCGTGACCGTCACGTCCACCACGAACAAAAACGCTTCTCTGATAGTCAGCGTGACAATAGAGTACGTTGCGGTAAGGGAGATAGAGTTCGAACCCGGCAAGATAGAACTTTTGTATAACGGCGAAGGATACAAAGCCGCGCCGATATTCACGCCTTATCACGCGCAGGACGGCAGAGCGGTTTCTTACCGTTCCCTTAACGACAAAGTAGCGACGGTAGATTCGACGGGGTTCGTCACTCCCGTGTCCGCGGGCGGAACATATATACTTTGCGAAAGCACGACGGCAAGCGGCAGAAAGATAACGGGACGGTTGGAAGTAGCGGTAGTTTATACCGAAGGAAGATACAGGCTCGAAGTTTCCGACAGCAACCCGCAGTATAATCAGGTGCTCGGCAATTTCAAAGCCATTAACTTTAATCTTATGTCGTTAGACCCCCATTCCGACCCCGACGTGAGAATATTGTGGTTCGTGGACGACAAACGAGTGGAATCTCTCGGTTTGGACGCAAGGCAGTACGAACATATCCCGAACGTGGAATCGAGGACGAGTTATCGCATAAAAGTGGAAATTACCTCCAACTACGAAGGGATAGACAAAGCCCCGAAAGTTCTGTATTCGGAACTTATCACGATTTACGCAAAGTTCAGGGGATTCGGGCTTAATTACGACAATCTTACTTCGGCGTTAGGTTCGAGCTATCGATACGGGGAACAGGTCACGTTCACGCTTACCGAAGGGCAAAGTTCCGTCGTGGGTTATAAATGGTATCTTAAAAGAAAAACCGACGCTCGCGAGGGAAAACTTATAGCTTACACCTCTGCAAGCGACAGAAATTTGACGAGAACGATTAACGTCGAGGGCGATTACACGCTGACGGCAAAAGGCGTGGATAACGAAGGAAAGACCGTTACGGTCAAGGATTTCGACTTTTCCGCAACGAAGTTCGTCGCGGGAGACACCGTGATAGCCGAACCGTATCTTTTCGAATACGGCGCGCCGCCCGAAACCTACAACTATTTCCTTGCCGAGTGCAATACAAAGGGCGAGATTATAGGGGAAACGCAAGCGATAGGACATTCGAGCAACGGCGAAAAGTTCTTCTATACGATAAATAACGCGGGACTATATAAAATAGTCGCGAACGCTACCTTGAACGGCGTACCCGCTACCGTCACCGAAACGACGAACGGGAAAGAAAACGAAGTCGAATTCGTCTACTCGTCGGAACTTATCAAAGTTTGCGGCATTGACGAAGGTCACGTCGATTTTGCCGACGGATTAGTAAGTAACGACGAACTCGGCGAAAACTATAAAGAAAAATTAAACCTTATAGACGACGTGACGATTACGGGATTGTACGATGGCAAGGACTATCGCGTTCTTCTTACCTGGGACGCTCCGTTGGGAGTAGAAGATTACACCGTGGAAATAAAGAAAGGGGGACGTACCGTTCTTTATAACGACGGCGACGGCTTCGGAAACCGTTACTTTTTGGTTCCTGCCGCAGACTTTACGTTGAACGACGCGTTCGAAGTGAGAATAAAAGCGGACGGAAGTTTGTACAGTAAAACCTATTACTACAACGCAACGGAAGAAGAAACGAGAAATTACGCGAGAATAAATCCGGCGTATTATTCCTATTTATCGCCCGTAAACGGAGTGACGACGAGATATTTGCGGAATATGAAAGAACTCGGAACTTTGCTTTCCTATATATCGAATTATTCGCCCAACAACGCGGACGGGATAGTATACGGATTGGAAACGATAGACTCGGCAAGATACAAGTCTTTCCGCTTTAACGTTATAGCCGATTTCGACCTTGCGAAAGCCGACGATTATTTTGACGGAACCGTTCCCGAAGAAATCGCCGACAGCGTGAAAGGAATATATAAAGCGGTGCTCGGCACACAGAACGCTTATTGCGTGACGGGAATATACCGTTATATGTTCGGCACGGTCTCGGACGGCGGATATTCGATAACGATGCTTATTCCCGACGAAAACGGACTTAAAGAAGATACCGCGGCGACGGTAAGCGGATACGTTTCTTCCGCATACTCGGCTACCCCGTACGGAAACGATTACGGCAGTCACGCCATAGACGCGAGAAAGACGAAAGAAGTAAGCACGAGCGAACAGCTCTATAAAGCGGTTGAGGAAGGATATAAACCTTACTTTACCGCCGACAGCGTAAGAGTTCTGTACGAAAAGGCTTTACGCATGGTCAATTCCATAATAGGGGAAGAGATGACCGACGCGGAGAAAGCCGCGGCGTTCTTCGACTACCTTACGATAAACGTAACTTACGACAGAAACCTTGCCGACCTCACCGCAGGCGGCGGAGAAGACTTCTATTACTATCCCGGTTTCCGCTTGGAAGGCGTGTTTGACAACAATAAAGCGGTCTGCGACGGCATAAGCAAGGCGTTCGTTCTTCTCTGCGGAATAGAGGGAATAAAGTGCGAAAGAGCGGTCGGCAAAGTAAACGGAGCCGCCCACGCCTGGAATAAAGTCCTCATTAACGACTCGTACTATATCGTGGATTGTACCAACGGCGTAATCGTGCAAGACGGCGTGAATATACCGAACAGACGGTACTTCCTTATATCCGACGCTACTTACGCATCCAACTTTGACAGCGTGACCGAAACGGGCGAAAAACGCCCCTGTAACGCCGATTACGACGTCTACGAAAAGATTGCCGTAAACGGAAAGAACGCCGTTATAAATTCAACGGAAGAATTCGAAACCCTCGTTAAATCTTTCGATAAAGTCGCCGCGAAGACCGTAATCTCGGTAAAGAGCAACGTAGACGCGGCGGTGCTTACCGAATACGCCGCCGACCTTAATTTAGATAGCGGAAATAAGATTACGAAAATAATTGCCCTGTCGCAGAGCGGAGAAGCGGTTATTATTATAGAATAAACAACTGTTTCCGCCGAAGGCGGAGTTAATTGCCAAAATCAGAGATTTCGGCGTTAAGGATAATTTAGACGAATTTCAAAGCTGTGCTTTGAACGAATTTACCGCTTCGCGGTAACGAATTTCGGCTTATGCCGAACGAATTTCAAAACCGACGGTTTTGAGTTATGGATATAAAGATTAAGACGGAATAGGCGTGTTTTCTACTCCGTTTTTATCTGTAAATAGGGTTTTTGTATATCCCGCCCACCCACCCTAATGAGTATTTTTATCCTTATGTAAATAAAGTTAGTTCAAGCAATATGTTTTGTTGAGAAAAATATACTTTGTTAAAGTTCGGATAAGGGGGAACATTATGAGGAAAGGGGTTTATTAAGGGGGCTTGGA
>CACXFJ010000002.1 GCA_902766965.1 uncultured Eubacteriales bacterium
CTCCCGTATGTATAATCGCCCCCATTTCTTCCTGGGCGGCGGCTGTGTCCGGGTACGGCGAAGGCGGAATAATGGCGTTTATCAAGACTATTCCTTTTAATATCTACGCGATTTACACTATCGTGATGATGGTCGTGTTCGCTCTTCTTAAACTCGACTTTTTCAAAATGAAACGTAACGAGAAAGCCGCCGAAAACGGCGATCTCCACGCGGGCGAAACCGATTTGCCGACCGAAGATATAAAGACCGATCACGATATAAAAGGCAAGGTGGCAAATCTTATCGTTCCGATAGCCATACTTATAGCGTGCTGCGTCGGCGCGATGATTTATAACGGTTGGTCCGGGCTCCGCACCCTTACTTCGGAAGAACTCGTCGAACAACTAGGAAAAAGCTCTTACAACGTTCTCGATATGTTTTCTCAATGCGACTCGTCGATAGCTCTCGCTATGGGTTCGGTCATCGCGCTCATAATAACGATGGCTTATTACGGTATAGCAAAAGTAATGAAATTCAAGGAAATAATGGGCAGCATAACCGAAGGCTTTAAGTCGATGGTTCCCGCCATTCTCATACTTACTTTCGCGTGGACTCTGTGCGCTATGATGGGAGCTAAAGGCGAAGGACTCGTAGACGGAGTAAAGGTTCTTGACGGAACACTTAACGCAAAAGCCTTCATTCAGTCTGTCGTAAACGCCGACAGCATGGTCTTAGGTATAATTCCTTTCGTATTCTTTGCCCTCGCATGCTTTATCTCTTTTGCGACGGGAACGAGTTGGGGTACGTTCGGTACTCTTCTCCCCATAGCGATAGTAGTCATGCCCGAAGCGAACGCCGGATTATATTACCTTACTTTGAGCGCGGTACTTGCAGGCGCGGTATACGGCGACCACGTAAGCCCCATTTCCGACACTACGATTATGGCTTCTTCCGGCTCGCAATGTAATCATATCGACCACGTAAGAACGCAGTTCCCGTACGCAACGATTGTTGCGATAATCTCCGCTCTTACCTATCTTGTAGGTGGTTTCAGCGCGATAAAAGTACGTTCTTACGGCGGAACGGTAGGAATAGCCTTGGGAATAGCCACCGTCCTTATGGCGGCAGTAATAATTACCCTTTACTACCTCGACCGTTCGGGCAAACTCGATAAAATCGAAGCGGCGTTTCGTCGCGACAAAAAGGTAATGCCCATTGCCGAAAATTCTTCCGTAGCGGCTACCGTCGAAGAGGATAATAACGATTAGTAAACTTTGCTATAAAAAATCATTCTGAAAAGAAAGCGGCGAATTTTTATTCGTCGCTTTCTTGTTATAAGGCTATTCGGAAGCTATCGTTTTCCGTTCCTTAATCAAACCCTGAAAACGGCAAAATTTATAAAAAAACGTTTGCGTTTTCGCTTGACAAAGATTTTGTCCGTCGCTATATTATGGGTGAATAAAGAGTAGACGTTATATGTTTGCTCTTTTTTAATTAAAAACAGGTAAAACGAGGTAGTTATGAGCGATTGTAAGAAAAGAGCTTTTTTCGCCGGGATTAAAGATTTTTTCAAACCCATAGACCTTACGCAAGGCACTATATGGAAAGTTATCGTAAAATTTGCAGTCCCTATAATAATATCCTATCTTTTGCAGCAGCTTTACGTCCTGAGCGACGCCGCCATTTGCGGTCAAACCCTCTCGGCGGACGAAGTGGCGGGCGTCAACGACACCCTTCCCCTCGTATTCATTTTTATGCAGTTCGCGTTCGGTTGTACCGCCGGTTTCTGCGTGGTACTGTCGCACAAATTCGGCTCTCGCGACGAAGCGGGTATGCGTAAATCTTTCGCCACGCAGATAATATTAGGTTTAATAATAACTGTTATTTTAACTGTCTCGTCAATCCTTTGCATAAAGCCTATGCTCGCATGGGTGAACGTGACTCCGCAAAATCCCGCCGTATTTAACGCGGCTTACACTTACTGTTTCGTAATCTTCGCGGGGACGATAGCGCAACTTCTCTACAACCTAATTATAAGCGTACTACGGAGTATCGGCGACTCTTTCACTCCCCTCGTATTCCTCATTATTTCCACCGCTATGAACATCGTCCTCGACTTACTGTTCATAAAAGTCTTTCATTGGGGAGTTGCCGGAGCGGCGGGAGCTACTATTCTGACGCAGTTTCTTTGCACGATAGCGTGCTTTGTTTACACTTTCGTAAAGTATAAAAATCTTCGTCCGCGTAAGGAAGATTTCAAAATATCCCTTAAAGATATTTGGGCGCACGTCCGCCAAGGCGTGCCTCTCGGACTGCAATTCTCCGTACTCTCGATAGGTATAATAGTAATGCTCGCGGAAACGGTAAAATTCGACATTATGCCCGACGGAGTTATGGTCGCCGGCAACCCTGCTCAAAACGGAGCGGGCGCGGCGAACAAACTCATCGAATTCGCAATGGCTCCCCTCTCGGCGTTAGGCACGGCTCTTGTAAGCTACAACGCCCAAAACCTCGGCGCAGGGGATACCGAACGTGTCAAAAAGGGAACTAATCAGGCACTTATCATATCATTGATACTCTACGTGATTTGCGCGGGGGCGGGGCTGCTTCTCACTATCGGCGGCGCTTATCAAAAAATATTTTTAAGCGCGGAAAAAATATCCGAAAGGTCGCTGTTTTTCGGCAATACATTACTCTACGTAGACCTCCCTTTATTCTTTATTCTCGGAATACTTTTCGTCTTACGCAATGCGGTGCAAGGTATAGAAAAATCTATATGGACTTTGCTTGCGGGCGGAGGAGAACTAGTGGCGAGAGTGCTTATCTGTTCTTTCCTCCCCGTCTTGGTAAACGGCGGCGCGACCAACGCTCTCGCCTCCGACGCGTCTTACGTAGCGTTGTGTTTCGGCGACCCCGGCGCGTGGGTGTTCGCGGTTCTAATGTTGCTGTATCCTTATATAAGACATATCCTTAAAAAGGATTATCGGTATATTTACGGCAAAACAAATCGTCCGCAACACGCCGAAATCGAAAGTTAATAGTTTTTTCGGATTAAAAAATACGCGACGAATAAATTGTCGTCGCGTATTTTTTTGATTATGCGTTTTTTTATAATTCTATCGTTTCCATATCGTCGGGGATAATAATGTTTCCGTCGAAATACTTCTTCCCTTCTTCGATATAAAGGGCTTTCCTCTTGCCGTAGTTTTTATCTTCCGTGTGATATAAAATAACGTTCTTTACGTTCAGTTTTCGAGCTAATTCGCAAGCGTCTTTCACCGTGGAATGGTTCTTTTCGTAAGGCTTGAAAATATCGGCTTCGGAATGTAGGCAAAACGCCTCGTGCATAAAGTATTTACAGTTTTCGGCGTAAGGTCTTTCCTTTTCGCAATACGGTTCGTCGCCGCAACAAACGAGTTTTTCTCCGTCGTCCGACTCCATACAAAAGCCGTATTGTTTCGCTTTGGTCGATTCGATATCGAAAAAGGTGATTTTTCGTCCGATTATTTCTTTCGTTTCGCCGTCGTTTACGACGATAAGCTGCACTCTGTCGCCGATAAGTTCGGTTTGTTTCTTCTGTAAAAGCATATCGGCAAGCCGATTTATGAGACTTATGACTTCGTCGTGTCCGTAAATACGCAATTCTCCGTCGTAATCCCCTTTTTTCATCTTCTGACAGATTATCCTCAACAGCCATACCACGCCCAAAATATGGTCGATATGCTTGTGCGTAACGAATATATCGTGAATTTCTTTAAGGTCTATGCCGGCAGATTTTAGTCTGCGTAAAACTTCGTTGCCGCCGCCTCCGTCCACTAAAAAACGTTTTTTCTTATCTGTTATTACGAAACAGGTATTGTAATACTCCGTGACCAAAGCGTTGCCCGTGCCTAAAAAAGTAACTTTCATAGCTTTTCTCTCCGTTTGTTCCCGAGTTTTCTTTTACCAGGGTATAGGCGTAAGCGCCAGCCCTAAAATTACGCCCGATAAATAAAGCACCGCCAGAATAAACAAGTTTTCTTTCAGATTTTTGCTCTTTCTGAAAAGTAACGCCAAAGCTATGCCTGCGTTTACGCTCAAACCCGTCACGCACGAGCCGAACGATATTCCGCCCAAAATATAAAGCTGCGATACGATTACCGAAGCGGCGCAGTTAGGGATAAGTCCGATAAGTCCGGCAACGAAAGGCTGATACCAACCGCTTTCCGCTAAAAACAGCGTTATTTTCTCTTGCCCGACGTAATAGATTAACGTGCCAAAGGCAAAGTTTATTATAAGGATATAAACAAAGACTTTTATCGAGTGGATAAGCGGATGACCTACGTAGTCTTTGAATATTTCTTTCTTGTCGCGGCGTTTTCCGTCGTCTTTTTTCAGTTCGTGATGGCAGCAGCCTATCTCTTCTTCCTCTTCTTCGTGAGAGTCTTCGTGCCGAGCCGCCTTTTCGCGTTCTTCTTCGTCTTTCGCGCGGAAAATTTCTTCGTTACGTTTACGGAAGATTACGTCGAACAAATATCCTATGAACAATGCGTAAATTACCTTAACGGCGAGCATGGGAAAAAGTTTCCACGCCGTAGCCGGATTGCTTATAAGTATAGGTATAGCCTCGTCGCTCGTCGCTATAAACACGGCTAAAAGAGTGCCTACGGTGATATTTTTCGATAAATACAGATTAGTCGCCATTACCGAAAAGCCGCATTGCGGGATAAGTCCCATCCCTACCCCGATAAGCGGCGCGTATTTGCCGCGCA
>CACXFJ010000003.1 GCA_902766965.1 uncultured Eubacteriales bacterium
GAACGTAATATCCTATCCTTATTTGATTATTTATCCTTAACTCCGAAGCGTTAGCTTTGGAAATTAACGCCCGTTAGGGCAATTAACGCCGAGCCTACGGCTTGGCAATTAACTCCACGCAGTGGAATTTAACGCCACGCAGTGGCACTTACCTCCGCCTACGGCGGAAATTATAGTCTTTATTCGTTCGTTTCTTCCTTCTCAGCCGTTTCTTCCGCCGTTTCCGCGTTTGCGGGTTCTGCTTTTTCTTCCGCGGAGGGAATTTTTTCGGAAAGAGTTTCGGGTTTGGTCAATCCTACGGTATCTTCTACCGGGAGAGAAAAAGCTATTCCCTGTCCCGGGGTATTAAGACCGACCGCCTTATAAAGGGCGTGTAGAATATCGTCTTTTATTTCGGACGGAACGATTATCATCACCATTTCTTTTTCGGGTTGAATGGTAATATGGAAGATTTTTTCGGCTTCGGGATTTGCCGTTCCTCTGGCGTGCAAGACGGTGCCGCCCCTTGCTCCGAATTCGCGAGCCGCGTCCATTACAGCCTCGCTGAAACCATTGTTTACTATGCACACTATAAGTTCGTGTTTGCTTGCCATCTTACTTATCCTCCTTGATAGTCATTCTGTTATCGCTCAAAAATCCGTACGACAACACCCCTATTACGCTCGAAAACGGCACTGTTACGGCTATGCCTTTGCCGTTCCTGACCGTCGAAAATTTCTCTTCCAGCATATCGGTGATTTCCTTTACCTTATCTTCTCTCACCACGCTGAATATTACCGTCTTGTCCGACTCGTACAGTCCTAAATAACGCAGCATGTCGGAACTTGCCGTGCCGTGCGCGGCGCACATTATTTGCATATTTACGGAACGTTCCTGAATAAGGTCGGCGAAAAATTCTCCCTTGTTCCTATTCACTATCGTTATTAACAGTTTCAATTTTTTCGGCGTGACTTTATTTTTCGTTACAGCTTTCGCCTGTCTTCTCGCCGCTACTTTTCTTTTCATTTTAGTTACGGTATTTTTTTCCATCGCTCACCTACATAAAATCAATAATCTGTTCGTCGTCGGCTCCGACAATACGTTTCATAGCCTCTTTCTCTCTTATCCTTGAAGCGATTACGCTGCGGAAACCCAAAACCTGTATCGTAATAAGAGGAGTCATCGCGACCATAGCTACCACGCCGAACGCGTAGTTCAAGATGGAATCGACTCCGTTAAGGGTGGCGCAAACCCCTATCGCAAACGGTAAAATAAAGCTCGACGCAAGAGGTCCGCTCGCAACTCCGCCGGAGTCGAAAGCTATCGCGGTGTACAGTTTAGGCACGAAGAACGATAAACCGAGCGACAGACAATACCCGGGAATTAAGTAATAGAGTATCGAGAACTTGTAAATAATTCTTATTATCGACAAGCCTATCGAGATACCTACGCCCACCGACAAAGCTATCATCATAGACCTTCTCGTCACCATACCCAAAGTGACTTGTTCGACTTGTTTGTTAAGTACGTGTACGGCAGGTTCGGCAAGAACTACCACCATACCGATAATGAAGGCGAATATTATAAGCATGGGCTTGTTTTCGGCAATTTCCTGTCCTAATCTGAATCCTATCGGCATAAATCCTACGCTTACCGCGGTAAGGAAAACTACGAGTCCTACGAAAGTGTAAATTATTCCTATCGTTATTTGCAGAATTTTTTGTTTGGGAAGTTTAAGCACGGCAAATTGCAATACCGCAAAAAATAACACGATAAGTCCCAACGCCTTGCCCACTTCGAGCATTTGTTTAAGCAATAAACTCCAAAAATTCGCACCGAGATTCGCTTCTACGGAATAATCCGCGAGGGCGTACGTAAGGTCGCCTTTCGTAGTAAGCGAAAGTACCATTACCGCCAACATAGGACCGATTGAGCATAGAGCTATCAGTCCGAAACTGTTTTCGCCGGCGTCCTTGCCTCCGATCGTGGAAGCTATCCCCACGCCGAGAGCCATTATAAAAGGTACGGTTATCGGTCCCGTCGTCACGCCGCCCGAATCGAAAGCAAGGGGCATAAAAACGCCTTTGCCGTTCTCCATCATAATAGCCGCGAACGCGAATAACACCATATAGAAAAACAACAGCAAGGAAGAAAGGCTCTTTTTCGTGACTATCTTCACTATGGACAGCAGTAAAAATATTCCCACCCCGACGCCTACCGTGACTATAAGTACCGTGCCTTTAAGCACCGCGCTCACCTGTTCGGCAAGAACCGACAAGTCGGGTTCGGCAATGGTAATAAGCACGCCCATAACAAAAGACACTATTAAAAGAAGTTTGAGATTGCCGGATTTGGTAAGACCGCTGCCGACGTGTTCTCCCATAGGAGTCATTGCCATATCGGCTCCTAAATTGAACAGTCCTATACCTATTATGAGAAAGACCGCCGACACGATAAACGTGACTAATTCTTTCGACGTAAGGCTTACAAGCGGCGTAAAGTACATTATAAGTACGATTACAACCACGGGCAAAACGGCAATCAGGGACTCCAAAAGCTTCTTTCCGAGTACCTTTTGCGACTCTTTTACCCATGCGATTTTCATTTCGGGAGCAATACTCTTATTCTTCAATACTACCCTCCTCATTGGTTTTCGATGCGTTTTTCTTTTCTTTTTTTATCTTGTTGTATTTGACTGCGAACGTCACTATCAAAGCTACCAAAGATATAGCCACGAATAAAGCAAGCACGAGTAAAATAAGAGAGGCGTACTCGCCGAGCAGTATATTAAGGACTGTTATTATAAGTCCTGCGACGAAGTTCCCTAACACTATCGCCGGCACGCTGTAACGATATTCGAGGTCCACGAACGCCGCCACCGCGGAGCCAGTCCATACTCCCGTCATCGGTAAAGGTATCGCCACGAATAAGAATATACCGAGGATTTTGTTAAATCTTTTCTTCCTCTCTTTCGTGACTTCGTCGTCGCTCTGCTCCACGTCCTCTTTTTCGGCATTGTCTTCTATCTTCTTTGCCTTTTTTACGAAAGTTTCTTCCACCGCCGACGCAAGGCTCTTAAAGGCTTTCGTTCTTTTCAAAGCCCGTAAGATAGGTTTAAGACACAGTAAAAGTATCGGACATACTATAAGCGCGCTACAACACGACAAAACGTACGCTACCCACGGGTTCATTCCGAGAGCCTTACCTACCGTAATAGCTCCCCTCACTTCTATCATCGGTACGATAGATATGAGCGCGGTCGTGACGTAACTGTTTTGAAATACCGATTGTAACCAGTTTACTATAGACTGAGTAAATTCTTGCATAACAAATGCTCCTTCGTCGTTTCTAAAATATATTCCGAGTAACGGCGAGCCACGTTCTTCCCCGTAACCTTTTCTATCTCGGTAAAATAAGCGTTGCCGTTGACTTCGATAAGTATGGGCGCGACCGCAAAAAAGTCCACGCCGCAATAATCGAGGTCGAACAGTTCAGCCACCCTTTCGGCAGCCTTGACGTACTCTTCGTCAGCCTCTACCGCTATCCCTTTCCCGCCTGCGTGGGCGTTGCTTCGGAAATCGCCGTCGTTATTAAGCAACATCGCGCAAAAATATTTTTTGCCGATTACGATAATGCGAGCCGATTTACCCTTGCTTTCGTAGACGTACTGCTGATAAAGTTTGTCTTTATTGCCTATCTTCTCGTCGATTTCGACCAAAGAATCGAAGTCTTCGACTAAATAAACCTGTTCGCCTAACGAGCCTTTCGACTCCTTGACTACGAGCGGATACCCTAAAATTTCTCCTATCCTTTTTAGATACTCCGCGTCCTTGACGTATGAGTATTTTTTCGGGCTTGGAATAGTAAGAGGCGTGATGATTTCTTTATCTCGCAACGTAATAAGAGCAGTCCTTATCTTATCGTCGGTATTTTCCGTCGCAAAAGAGGAATTGAACACGAGAACTCCGCTCTCTTCCATATTCCTTGCCAAATTTACGTCCTTATCGAAAAACACCGCAAAGTCGTAACAAAACTTCTCGCCTATCGGGAAAGGACGGTCGTTTTTCACAATATCCGTTTCCGCACCGAGTTTAGTCAGTTCTTCTTTCATTCGGTCGGCCTGATAAACCGAAGAAGGCGAAGAATAATACCCGTTTATTACTATCGCGCCTTTCATTAGCCGTTGGCTCTGACGAGACAGTTCGCGACGGTAATCGCGTCGGCGTAATAGCCGTTCATCGTGACGGTGGTCGTAAACTCCTTAAAGTTATGACCGCCCACGGTATCGTAGTATATGCCCGAAGTCACGTCGGCTATTCCGTAGTAGTCGTGACTGGTCGGGATAAAGGATATTTCCACCTTATGCTCGGTCGAGAAAGAATATCCCGCCTTGGAAAGCGCCCCTTCGCTGTCCTTCGTTTTGTCGTCGAATTTTATGACGTAAAAACCGTTTTTGTCGGCGTTTACGCTGAATTCCGCTACCACGGTGGTAGTCTTGTCCCCCGTCGTAACTTTCACGTTCAACTTCGCGTCGGCAAGTCCGGCAAAACCGTCGTTAATAAACCCGTCCTTATTTACGTCGGTATAAACGTATCCGCAAATGAGAGTGTAGTTTTCTTGGTTCGACTTTTGAAAGTTCTCGCTTCTGAAATAAGGCATAACGTAGTCCGCCATGGAATACTTATAGTTGCCGTGAATATCGGTGCCGATAGAGTTTTTAATCGCTTTTTTCTGCAAAGTGAAAGTTATTCCTTTCAATGCTCTCGTATAAACGGTGGGAGTCCACGCGCTTACGCCGAAGTTTTTACCGCGACTGCGCGCTATACCCGAATTCGAGTCGTTATTCAAAGCTCTGTTGTTCATTATGGGGCGAGTCATATTCTTGCCCCAGTTAAACCCGTCGTAGGTGTAATACGTTTGGAAATCGCCGAGGTTCTTCGGATAGCCTATCGAGTATTCGCCGCCGGCGGTATTGTCGGCGTCGTCGCTACCTACTATACTGTAAAGATACCAGTCGAGAGCCGTTCTTTTAAGACTCTTGTATTCTTCGGAAAATCTTACCGAATAGCTTTCCGACAGAGTAAGATGCGCCACCTTGTTTTTTATACTCTTGTAGCTTTCTTCCGCCTTTTCGCTTTTTTCTATATTATAGGCGTAGGAATAGGTTTTTTTCGTGTCGGATTGCCCGTTATTGTCCACTATTTCCGTCTTGACTTCTTCGGTCTCTATCATTTCGACGACCGCGCCGTAGTCCGTGACTTCGGTAAGAAGTCCGTCGACGACTTTTATCATTCCGTCGGTAGTGGATATACCCGTCCAGGGAAGTTTGTTATCGGGCATGTGCATGTCTTCAATCGACATATACGGATCGCAAAGAGCTATCCTCGTAGGAAGATAGTTTTTGTCTATCGAACCGCCTGCGCTCACCGCGTTAAGGTAAGACGCCACGCTCAACGCAAGGTCGGCTCCCACTCCGTTGCCGATAAATCTTATTTCTTTGCCGTTTACCGCTCCCTTTAACGTATCGCCGTAACACTTCTTCATCTCTTCGTAGTAAAGAGAAGCGGTGATTTCGGTGAGATTGTTATGCGGGACTTTAGTGGTTTCGTAACTGCCTTCGCCCTTGTAATAACGCATTTTCGGCAGGGAATAGAACTTCGCCACGACGTCTTCCGGTTTGTTTTCCACGGCGAAACTCTCCCAGTGGAAGATAGCCACGTTCCATTCGGAAACGTTGAGCCAGTAATAGGACAAATCGAGATTAAGCCCCTGCGCCTTATATCCTATACCCTTTTCTACGGTATAGCCGGTGGTGAGCAACTCGCTCTTAAAGGTATATTCCTTGTCGTCGAGAGTCATCGAAAACTTTCTTCCGTCGCTTTCGCCGGGCATAATTATCGCCGTGGGCTTGGACGCGCTGTACGGCTTCAACCATTCGAAAGTAAGATTTCCGCTTTCCTTTATCTCGTCGAGATAAGCTATATCGGAGGACTTGATGAGTTCCGTCTTTTCATTCGTTTTTTCCTTACACCCCGCCAAAGCCGCGCACAGCGATATGCACAGCAAGACTGCCACTACGGCGACGGGTATAATCTTTTTTCTTAACATCGTCATTTAACCAACCTGAAATAAAATTTATATTCGTTTATTTATTTATACCTATATTAACTATTTTTAAGTCTACGACTGAATTTATTCTTAACTTTGCCGAAACGCCCTGCGCGTCGACGCCGTTACTCATATAGCCGCCGTCGCCCGTCTTGCCGAAGCTACCGTCGCTTAATTCCGCTCTTACGGTAAAGCTCTTGCCTACGTCGGTTTCTTTAAGATTAAATTCGTAATATCCGCCGTCGGAAGTTTTCGTTTCCGCAACGAAATTGCCGTTCTCGTCGTAGAGTTTAACCGTTACGCCGCCGACGCGGTTTTTCACTCTGTCGTCGTTTACGCCGTTATCGTTGGCGTCGTTGAAGGCAAATCCCGCAATTTTCGCGCAGTTCACGTTCTCGGAATAAAACACGTCGTCTTCGAAGTCGAATTCCGTTTTGTTCGCTTCCATTCTGTAAATAGCTCCGTTCCTTGCGTAGGAATAAGAAACGGGCGTATTGAGATTAAACGCCAAGGCTTCGCCCGTCGGATCGCTCGCGTCGCGGACGGTTATTTCGCCGACCGACCTTAAAATGTAATTCATACTCGCGCAATGTTCGCCGGAGAAGGTGGTAAACGCGGTATTGAAATCGAGATAAAGCATTTTATCGAAAAGGCTCTTCGACGTGCCTTCCTTTCCGCCGTATATGGGCAAATCGGAAAGAAAACTTACAAATTCGCAACTTTTCACGTACTCGGTGGAAATACCCAATTCCCTCGCCGCCGCGACGGCTTCTTTCGCCAGACCTATTACTCCTTCTCCTCCTATCTTGCGTCCGAGCCACGGAACGTAA
>CACXFJ010000004.1 GCA_902766965.1 uncultured Eubacteriales bacterium
ACTATCGTATCTATCTTCGGCCTTACGGTATACACGTTCGTATTGCCGGCGCGGTCGATGAGAGTAATTATATAATCGGCGTAATTGTCGTATACGAAGTCCTTATCGCCGTTTTCGGCGTAGAAATATCCCTCCTTTTCGACGAAGAAGTAGGTGTCCTGACTTACTCCGTCAAGTACGTGGTCGACTCTTATTCTGCTTATTCCGCTGCCGTAATCGTTCGGATCCTTAGCGGATACGGCAAGGACTATTCCCGTACCGTACCACTGTTTCGTACCGTACAGTTTGGCTCCCGCGTCCAACGTCTCGAATCCGTCGTGTATTTCGCTGTCGCCCGCTTTGATTATACTGTCGTTTATGTTTATCACAGGCGCGGTCTTGTCTATCGCCACCTTGATTACGTCGAGTTCTCTGCCCCTTTCGGAATGAGGAATAACGTCCTTGCCGTTCTCCGTCTTGTACACGGTTACGCCGTTTTCGGCATAGAAACTGTAATACTTGTTCTGTTCGGTATAGATATTGAATTCTATCGTGGACTGCGAACCCTTATCGTTGGTCTGCCACACTGCGCTGCTGCCTATCGAGGTAAGAAGGGTGCTTAAATCCTGATAAGGAGTCCATGTAATACCGTCGTCGCTCGTAGCGAACATAACTTTACCCAAACCGCTCACGCCGTAGCTTGCCGACAAGGTCACCTTAATATATTCGGTATTCGTGTAAGCTCCGTCGTAGAAAGCGTAATTTGCGCCGTTGGCGTCCGTCATACCCACCTGCAAGGAAATGGGGTTCCGGTCGATGCTCGGCTTGTACTGTTTGCTTCTTACTCTGTTACCGGCGACGTCGTACGCTTCTATGCTGTAATTGTTGGTTTCGGTAAACTTTAATCTGTAATACTCTTCGGTGACGTATTGACCGTTTACTTCCCTATAAACGTACACTTTTGTAAGGATTTCGCCCGCGGTGGGTTCCAACGCCTTTACGGTAGAATCGAGAACGCCGCTGCCGTTTATATCGGTGATACGGAAGTAAGCGTACAGATTATCGTTGGTCATCGTGCTTAAAGTCGCTAACCTTAACTTGTCGTAATTTATGGGATTATCGAAAGTTTGTCCTTTGAGGTTCTCTTCGCTGCTTTCGAGCGCATAGAAAATAAGGTCTTCTTCGATGACGGGAGGTACGGTGTCTATAAACACGTCGCCCGCTTCGAGATAATAGTATACCCCCGTACCGGATACGACTATGAAGTCAAAACGGTTCTTGACGGGTACGTTGCTCGATATTTCGTAGCTCGTTCCGCTTATCTTTTCCCATTCGACGGGGTCTAATTCTCCGTTTTCGTTAAGTTTTATCCCCGTCAAGGAAATAAACCCGTACTTTCCGTCGGCTCTTACGCTGTTGTTGATAACGAGCGGACTGTCGACGGCTATATTTTCCTGCCACGGTCTGCGACGGACGTAAATAGTCGCTCCCGAAATACCGCTTACCATATTGAAGTGAACGTTAAGGTCGGTCTTTAATACGTTCTCTTCGCTGCCGATAAACTTACCGTTTTTGAGATAGCTGACGGCAGGCGTGCCGTAGGTCGCGCTGTCTATCGTTATCATCGGTATTTCCGTATCGATTACCGGCAAAAGTTTGTGTCCGTCGGTATCTTTCGACATGGTGTACTGGGCGTTGTTACCCTGTTTGTCGACGAGCTTTATTTTAAGTTCGTAATTTTCTTTGATATCGACGTATCCGAACGCCGTCTTGCTGCGGTATATTCCCTGATAGTTGTTGGCGGTGTAGGATACTCTGTCCGCTTCGGTGGTAAGAGTCTCGGTGCGAGTACCCGCGGTAAACTCTATTCTCGCTATACCGCTGCCCATGCCGTAACCGGCAGAACCCGTCGCGTCGCTCGCTATTATATATAGATACGCGGGCGCGTGTGACCACACGTTGACTAAATTGCGATTATTAGTCTGTCTTATACTCTTGTACGACTTCGTAGTCTGGTCGTATTCGGTAAGATAGTAAAGAAGTATATCTTCGCGGAGCTTTCCGTCGCTGCCGTAAGGATTGCCGTTTATTTCGGGATTAGTCGAGAAGAAATATCCCATACCGTTCATATTCGGCGCGTCGGTATCCTGCCTTATTATCATAAGATATTCAGTATAATCGTCGGGACTGCCTTCGGGCTGGAAAGCTCTCAACGGACCGCCCACGTTATCCTTAGTGGAGTTGGTGACCATAATCAAAAGCTGAACGAAACGGGAAGTCGCCGGGAACTCTATCGTAGCCTGCATTCCTCCGCCCGAATCGCCCACGACTAATTGCGACGACCACGCCGTGGAGTCGTAAGAAGGCTCTTGATTTATTAAATCGGTCAGCGTTCCGTCCGCCGTTTCCGCCACCGTCTTTACGTAATACTTAATCCAAACCGGACTTAAACCTAATTTAGTCTTGTTTACGGTGACGACTACCTTGTTCCTCGTCCAGTCGCCTACCGGACGAGCTACGTAATCGGATACGACGCCGTTGCTGTCGACTTGCTTAATTGACTCGACTTCGAGGTCGAGCTCGAACGGATCGACGTGATAAGCAAGGTTCGCGCTGCCGCCTTTGTTCTTTACGTCGCTGTAATTGCCGCAGAAGTCGGCTACTCTTATGTTGTAGACGAAAGGTTCTCCCTGCCCTTGCTTAATGTTATAAGTATCGGTGGAAGAGTTATATATCGACGGACAATTCTTCTTTATATCTTCGAGATTCCACAAAGGCACGCTCAATACGCTTATTCCGTTACCCGCTTGATAATAACCGGTTTCAACAGTGTAAGTGTATCCGTTGTGACTGAACGTCACTTTCGCTTTCGCTTTACTTTCGACGGTCGCCGTCACGCCCTCGCTTGCGTTATAACTTTGCGGAGTACCGAGTACGCCCGAAGCAATATCCTTTATGCTTATTATTGCGTTGATGGACTTTCCGTACCAGGTAGAACTGTATCCGTACATCGTCTCTTCGGAAATAAAGTTATCTATTCTGTTTATTATTTCCTCGTCGGACGAAACCGTACTGTCGTGGCTGTAATCGCCGAAACCTAAAAGATTTACTTCCGGGCCCTCGACGTCTCGACGGACTATTATGATACCCGTACGGTACTCTACGCCGGCGCCGTTGGTTATGATAAACCTATATAAAGTCGTACCTTCATCTATAACCTTATATTGTACACCCACCGAATTTTCTTTTTTGTTGGCGGAATTTTGCACGGCGTCCTTAAAAGTCTCACTGTTCGCTCCCAAAAGGTCGACTTCCGCTATGGGATTGAAAGTAGCCGAATTAAGTAAATCACGCGCTTCGTTTATCGCCGCGTCGGTGCTGTTCGCCGCGATTACTTTCGCCATCTTAAACGTCGCTCCGCTCGGTCCGAAATCGGCAATAAACTTAAAAACGGTCTCTTTCTCGTTCGTCCAGGCGAGCCTTACTTCGCTGTCGCTCGACGTGGAATACGCGTAATTGCCCGTCGAGTCGTAAACCCTCAACTTGACGTCTCTCGTATCTCTCTTTACGTCTTCTTTTACGTAATAACTTCCCTTGTCGTTTTGATAATAATTAGTATACTTCGTGCCGTTATACGTTTTAGTTTCGCTGTTCATTTGCGAAGTGTTTCCGGCGTTGTCGACGACGACCCAGTAATAAGTCTTTGCGTCGCAGTAGTCGTACCGATTCAGCGTAAACGTTACGCTTGTCGAATCTCCCGATAAATTACGATGATCTACGTAATCGCCGTGGTTCATAGCCGCGTCGGTAGTAAAATCGATTCCCGACGGAATACCGTTTTTGAACAGCCATATACGCTTTAATCCGCTGCCTTGGTTCATTACGTTTTTGTACAAGTCGCTAAGGTCTATCTTCAACACGACTTCGTTTTTGCTCCAAATCTTCGAGGCGTCGGGAGTAAGAGAATAGCCGGTAGTCTTCGGCGCGGTAGTGTCGATATACGGATTAAGTTCCGTTCCGCACGGCGCGGTGACCGTGTACCGATCCGCCTTGTCCGTCACCATAAACCTATACGTACCTGTCATCGGCATATAGTACGTGTACCGATAGAACCACGCCCCCTCTTCGCTATAAGAAACGGTGCCGTAACTTATCGAACCGTATTTTTCTTCATACCCTTCGGTGGCATTCGGCGTGACGTTGTTATACGTAAACTTAAATTCTTTGAGCTTATGCAAATCTTTATAAGTATTGTTATTGTAAGCCGCGTAATACTTGGCGTCGGCTTTTTCTTTTATGATAAACGTCACCTTAATGGGAGCGTTGACGTACATGGTAGAAGTAGTGAAGGTATCCAGATTTTCCGACGATATGCCGTTGTATTCGAAAATTACTTTTTCTATCTTCGGATCGACCTTGTCTATGCACCAACAGTCTATATCTTTCGTAGTAGTCCACCCTACGTTATCGGTAGCCGCCACTCGGTACCTACCGTTTGCCGGGAGCGGACCGAAGACCCTCACGTTGCCGCTGGAGTTACTTTGCGCGATAGAATCGCCCGTAGTCGTATTAGTCACCGTCACCGACTTAATCCCCGATTGATTGTCCGAAACGTTCACCCGTAGATATACGTCCTTATACGCCCTATCCGCAGCTATTACGCCCCCTGAAATAACGTTGCTCGTAATAAGCACGGGGGTTTCCACCGTAGGATGATTCCTGTCTATTTTCATCCTATCGACCGAAAGAGCGCCGGACGTAGGTTTCCCCGAACGGTTTGTGAACGTATACGTTAAAGCCGAAGTTACGCCAGGAAAAGTATAAATCTTGCTTTTGTCCCACGTTCCGTTATAGTTAGAAGTATACGTATACATATCATTGCCGCTTTCCTTGTCGGTTACGGTAAGCTGTACTGCCCTTTCTTTTGCCCAAGAAGGCGGCTCGTTATATGTCACCGACGGACCCGTGCCGTCCCCTGAATTGAAAGTAAGGTCTATATCGTAAATCTGCGCGCCGGGATAACGACCGCCTACCCATTTTGTATAATTCGTCCTTGCGCTCATACATATCGAAAACGTAGTGCTCGATATCCTATACCAACCGTTCGCCGACACATTGCCGGCGGAGTTATTGCTTGCAGTAGATCTTCCACCGATATACCAACCTCCCGAAGGTCCGTTGTGGAAAGAGCTGTTATCTCCCGCAATGGCAGGGGCCCCGCTCGCCACCCACCAACGCATATCCTGGTCGTAACCGTTGACCGATTTCATCGTTGCGCTCGCTCTTGATATATACAAGTTGCCGGTGCTGGCAAGATTTGCGAGGACGCCCGATAGGGTTACTCTTACGTAAGCGGTCATTACTATCTCTTTTTGTCTTACGGTACCGCCGCCTTTTACTCCGAAGCCGCCTCCCCAAACGTCGTAATCGTTATTGCTACTGTTTCCTGCCCAATAATAATATCTGTAAAGATTACCGCCCGGGTTCCCGCCGTAACGGTAAGTCCAGCCGTTTCCGAGATAGTTGTTCGCGGCTTGAATATTCCATTGCGCAATAGTCCCCGGATCGCCGGCGTGACCTGACCCCGCTTCCGCAACAAGGTCTTCGTCGCTTATCGTCACGTTCGACTCCGCGTCGTCGCCGTAATTCATCCCCTCGAAAAGCGTATCCGAAATCTGCGGATTGCCCATAGCCACACCCGAAAACATAACCAACATAATAAGAAACGCCGCCAGAGCCACGTAAATAACTCCGTACGACAATCGCCCGAACAGTCTTCCGAGCTCTCCTTTTTCGTTGATTTTTATTGCGGATAAGGTCATGGTTTTCGTTTTCATCGCAGATACCTCGTTTTCGTTCTCACGCGTACGCACGCGTACGCGAAAGTGTGGGATAATAATTTCTCACTATTATTATATTATAAGGGCGGCGAATATGTCAATACCCTAATTTCCTTTCCGACCACTCGTAAACAGTGAAGTTCCGACGTAAGGTCAAAGTGAAGATATTGCGAAGCGATAACTTCACCGCCGCAATGCGGCAACTGCACTCAAAGCTATGCTTTGAACTTCACTTAATAATAAAATTTCTTTACTTTTCGCTGCGAAAATCTTTACTTTTTGCTCTTCATTCGGCAAGATAAGTAAAGAAAGTTAGAAAATGTGCGTTAAAAGCTTTCGCCAAAAATATTTAATTACGAAAAAGCGGTAACTTTACCACTTTTTGCCAATTGACTGTTGACTTGGGTATAAACAAGTGTTATTATATTTGTGTTGAAATCGGAAAAAACGGTAATAATACCTGAAAATCATAGTAGGAGCGAGTATGACAATTCAAAGAGATATATATTTGAAAAAACTTATCGACAGAATGCATAACGGTATGATTAAGATCATAACCGGTATACGCAGATCGGGGAAAAGTTATCTGCTGTTCAACATTTTCTATAACTATCTTCTTACATCGGGAGTAAAAGAAGATAACGTCATAATGTTAAATTTAGAAGAAGAAGACAACGCCGAATACAGGGATTCCCACAAGTTATATGAGTATATAAAAACAAAAATAAAACCGAGCGAACAATACTACGTTCTGCTTGACGAAGTGCAATATGCAATTTCTCCGAGTGATGTTACAAGCGACGAACCACTGCCTCTTTACGGCGTACTGAACGGGCTTTTACGCAAGTTGAACGTGGACGTATACGTCACGGGAAGCAATTCTCGTTTTCTTTCGTCAGATATACGGACGGAATTTCGCGGACGGGGAGACGAAGTGCACGTCCAACCGCTATCCTTTTCGGAGTTTATGTCGACTTACGACGGCGACAAATACGATGGTTTGCGAGACTATATGACCTACGGCGGCTTACCACAGCTTACATATTTCAAAACTCACGAGCAAAAAACGGCATATCTTACCAATCTTTTTGCGGAAACTTATATTAAAGATATTATTTCAAGGTACGGCATAAAGCGAAATTCGAACGAATTCGGCGAATTAATAGACGTTTTGGCATCGGCAATCGGGTCTCTGACCAATCCGACAAAACTTAGCAACACTTTTAAAAGCACGAAAAATAAAACTTTGAGCGACACCACGATTGTAAAATATATCGGCTATATGGAAGATTCGTTTCTTATCGACGAAGCTAAACAGTACGACGTAAAAGGAAAAAAATATATAAATAGCCCCAAAAAATACTATTTTACCGATTTGGGACTCCGCAATGCCAGACTTAATTTCCGTCAACTTGAAGAAACGCACGCAATGGAAAACGTGATTTTTAACGAATTAAAATTACGTGGTTATTCCGTTGACGTCGGTATCGTTGAAAAGCGAGAAAAGTCAAATGACGGCAAAAGTTTACGAAAGAAATATGAAATCGACTTCGTCGCAAACCAAGGATACAAAAGATATTATATACAATCTGCGTTTGCAATGCCGACAGCCGAAAAAGAACGACAAGAACAACGCCCGCTTAGCGAAGTCAACGACGCTTTCAAAAAAATAATTATCGTCGGTAGTCCGACAATGACTCGCTACAACGAAGACGGTTTTTTAATTATGGGACTTTACGATTTCTTATTAAATCAAAATAGTTTGGAACTTTAAGACAAGCAAACTATGCTCTTTACGTTTCAACGCTATTCTATGAAAAAGCGGTAACTTTACCACTTTTTGCCAATTGAGTGTTTCAGTGTCAAAACAAGGAGTCATTTCATACATAACGGCTCGTTTCAACGACGAAAACAATTTATTTTTTAATAATTTTATCCTTAACGCCGAAATCTCTGATTTTGGCAATTAACGCCCGTCAGGGCAATTAACTCCGCTCCGATAGGAGTGGAAATTAACGCCGCATAGCGGCAATTAACCCGATAGAATAAAAGCGGAAAGAAAGTAACGCTACTTTTTATATATACTATATCCTTAACGCCGAAATCTACGATTTTGGCAATTAACTCCGCTCCGATAGGAGTGGAAATTAACGCCGCGTAGCGGCAATTCACGCCGAGCGACGGCTCGGCAATTAACTTTCTTTTTTACCGAAAATCGCTTATTTTTGGTTCGTCGAAAATCGCTTAAATTTACAAAAAAGCCGTCGTTTTTACGGCGGCGATTTTTAGCTTATTTTTTGAAAAAACCGATACTATTTTTTCAAGTGTTTTTCTATCTCTTCCGACAGATTTATAAATTCCTGCGTGGTGAGTTTTTCCCCTCTTATCATAGGAGAAAAGCCGCAGGAAGCGAGTATTTCTTCACACTCGGATTTCGGCAGAGAAAACATATTCTGAAGATTGTTCGCGAGAGTCTTTCTTCTCCACAAAAACGCGGCTTTTACCGTTCTTTTGAAGAGTTTTTCGTTGTTTACGTTATATTTATCCTTGTTTATCGTAAGGGTCAGCAGCGCGCTGTCCACCTTAGGCACGGGGAAAAACATTTCTTTCCCTATTATCCTCGTAATTACAGCGTCGCCGGCGTAATCGGCGGCTACGGTGACCGCGCCGTATTCGGGTTTTCCCGCCTTGGCTACGAGCCTTTCCGCCACTTCTTTCTGAATGGTGACGGTGAGAGAAAGCACGGGAAGAGAACTCTCCAAAAACCGCATTATAAGCGGTGTGGTAATATAATAAGGCAGATTTGCGATGACTTTGAAAGGTTTATCGACGATTTTAAGCAGTTCTTCGTCGCTCATTTTCAACACGTCGGCAAAGACCACCGTCACGTTGTCAAGCCCTTCGAGGCTTTTTTTAAGAACGGGGCGTAAATTGTCGTCCACTTCGAATGCATATACTTTTTTGCACCGCTCGGCGATAGTTCTCGTAAGAGTTCCCGCGCCCGCTCCTATTTCGACTATTATATCTTCTTCGCTCGCTCCCGAATCGGTCACGATAGCGTTGAGCAGATTTTTATCGGTGATAAAGTTTTGCCCCAAAGCCTTATTAAAACGAAAATTGTTTTCTTTGAGAATTTCTCTTATTTCCATTATTTTCCTCGGGTTTTTACTCACTTTAGGTGATATACTTTTAACGTACGAAAGAAAAAACTTTCTTCAAAGTACGAAAGACGAAGCCGCTCGATTTTTCGGGCGGTTAAGTCGTTTTTTGACTATTTTATCAGCTCTCTTATGCGAAGTTCGGCGCCGATACCGTCCGCGATTTCCTGCGCTTTTTCGCACTTTTCTTTTCCTAAAATATCCACGATACTGAACACTACCCGCAAATTTTGCTCTTTGCATTTTTTCGCAAACCTTAATAGCGACGCGTAGCCTTCTTCTCCGAATTGACAGCGGCAAAGGGTCTGATAATCATTTGCGGTGACTTCGTTAAGGGATATGCTCACGGTGTCCACCGCCCCTACGAGGCGTTCCGATATATCCTCGCCGCAAATAAGGTCGGCTTGTCCGTTGGTGTTAAGTCTGACGTATTTGTTTTTACTTTTAAGGTATTTACCGACTTTTTCTACCATATCCGCTCTATAAAGAGGCTCTCCGTAACCGCAGAACACGAACTCGTTGCATTTATCGAGATACTCCTGCAAAGCGTCTACGACTTCCTCGTAAGTCGGTTCTTTCGTCAGCCACAGCGAATACGGCTCGTACTCGTCGGAAGTGGTACGCACGCAAAAAGTACAGGCATTGGAACACTTGTTGGTTAAATTTATGTAGGCTTTACCCTCTATTTCATAAACTATCATTTATTTTTTTGAAAAACTCCTTCGTGTTGTTCACGGTGATTTCTTCTATTTCTTCTTTGCTTTTGTCTAAAATTTCCGCCATTTTTTCGGCGACTAAATTTATATACTTCGGCTCGTTGGGTTTCCCTCTGTACGGCACCGGCGTCATATACGGACAGTCTGTCTCCAAAAGTATTCTGTCTATGGGAATACTGCGGACAATATCGGGTTTTTCAGTGGCGTTTTTGAAAGTCACCGCCCCGCCGAAAGAAAAATACGCGTCGTACTTTTTTATAAGCTCCGCCGCCGTTTCCTTGCTTCCGCCGTAACAATGCAACAATATTCCGTACTCGGTATAGCGGGCGTTTTCCCGTAAGAGTTCGTTCATGTCGCCGTATGCTTCCCGTAAGTGTATTACCGCAGGCAGTTTCAGACTGTGCGCAAGCCTTAACTGTTCGACGAAAACTCTTTTCTGCGTTTCTCTCGGACTTAAATCGTAATGATAATCGAGTCCTATCTCCCCTATCGCCAAATTTTTCTTGCCGACGGCGAGTTTTGCCAAAACGTCGTAATCCTCGTCGGTCATAGACTTGCTGTCGTGCGGATGCATACCCGCTACGGAAAAGAATTTATCGTACTTTTCGGCAAGTTCGACCGCCAAATTACTGCTCGGTATATCGTATCCCGCGTTTATTACGGCAAGAAGATTATTATCTTTCATTCCGCCGTAAATTTCCTCCGCGCGGGGGTACAACTCTTCGTCGTTAAGATGGGCGTGAACGTCTATTATCATTTACTTTTTTATAAAACGGGTTTCCGCCGCTTTTAACAAACGGTGCTTCCGCCGCCCAAAGGTTTGGTCGGTTCTACGGTGGCGAGAGTTCCGTCCGCGCTTTCGCCGAACAAAATCATTCCTTCGCTGAGGACACCGCCTAAAGTCGCGG
>CACXFJ010000005.1 GCA_902766965.1 uncultured Eubacteriales bacterium
TCGGGGGCCTTTCACTTTGGAGCGGATGAAGGGAATCGAACCCTCGACCGCAGCTTGGGAAGCTGCTGTTTTACCATTAAACTACATTCGCACGAACAATATATATATTATCATATTGATATGTCGCTTGCAAGCAAAATATCGAAGCATCGTCTTTTTTACTTTGTTATTTTATTTATATAAATATACAAGTTCGTATAGACTTTTCGTTCGTTTCGTGAGATACTGTTATAAAGGAATTTATTATGATTACGGCAAGTGAAGATATAGGTTACAGAATTAAGTGGAAAAACGGATTATTTTATTTCTACTTCGTGACGCTTACTGTAGTGTCGGCGTGGTTATTTTACAGCATGTCGCAGACCGAGACGCCCGATTCTCTTTTGGTTGCTATGGCGATAGTCACGTGTTTGTCGGCGGTTATTTTCTTTGCGGCGGCGATTTCGGGGACTGCTAAAAAGCGGGCTTGTCTTAAAATACGGGGCGAAACTCTGATAGTGGCGAAATACAAAGAAAAAATAATCGACTTTGCCGACGTAGAGAACGTTCAATACACGCTTTCCATGGTCGGCGCGCCGAAAAACAGCATTATTGCCAATATGACTTTGAAGTCGGGTAAAATTACGATTACGCTTAAAGACAAGTCGGAAATTTGCGTTCGCGACGTCAAGAACGTTAAAAGCGTTTGTTATACTATTCGCAAGAGAATTTTCGGCGAATAAATTTTAATCTTCGTTATTTTCGACTTTTTCCTCTACGACGGTTTCGTAGGCGGCTATTTCGATTTTAGCGGAGTTTTCGTCCGGCGTTTCGCCCGCAAATTCGGCGATGCTTATTTCGTTTTTCTTTTTCGCTTTACGGAACACGAATACGAACATCGCTATGTCCATAAGGAAGTTGATAGTCCAACTTATCGGATAGGACAGATAGAGCATTTGCGGGGTTTTTATGCTTTGGCATATAGTGTACACCCAAATTATTCTGTACGCGCACACGCTTAAAAAGGACGGTATCATCGGCGATACGGAATATCCCATTCCCCTCATTCCGCCGACAAGCACTTCCACTATTCCGCATATAAAGTACACGGGCAAAATTACTTTCATTCTGTCCACGGCGTAACTTATCACCTCGGGGTCTTTCGAGTACAACGACGCGAAAAAGTCTCCGAAGCCGAGCAAAATTCCGCCCATTACCAAGCTTACGACGATAGTAATCGACGAACAGAGCCACATTACCTTTTTTATCCTGTCCAGTTTCTTCGCGCCGTAGTTTTGTCCCGTAAACGTGACGGCGGCGTTGCTGACGGCGTTCATCGAAGTGTACACGAAGCCTTCGAGACTGCTTCCTGCCGAGTTGCCCGCCATAAGTTTGTAGCCGAAGCCGTTTATGCTCGTTTGTATAATTACGTTCGCCACCGAAAAGAAGGAACTCAATATCCCCGACGGCAAACCTATTCTTATAATCGATTTAAGTTCCGCGCCGTGAATTCTTAATTTCTTTATGAACAGGCGACAGCAATCTTTTTCACGCAAGAGCGTCGTTATTACCAAAACGGCGGAAACGTATTGCGCAACTATCGTGGCGAGAGCTACTCCCGCTACGTCCATTTTTGCGAAAATAACGAGAATCATATTGAGTCCCGCGTTAAGAACGCCCGATATAGCCAAAAACAACAGCGGTCTTTTAGTATCCCCTTTCGCTCTCAGAATAGACGCGCCGAAATTGTATACTATATTAGCGGGCGAACCCAAAAAGTAAATTCTTAAATAAATCTCCGCTTTGTCGACGACCACGGGATCGGTATTCATCCATTCGAGAAAAACTCTCGCGCAGAAAAAGCCTACTATTCCTATAATAAACCCTAAAATCACCGCTATAAAAACGGAAGTGTGAACCGTCCTTTGCGCCTTATCGTATTCTTTCGCTCCGATAGCCTGCGCCATTACCACGTTACTGCCGACGGAAAGACCGATAGCCACGTTTACTATAAGGTTAATCAAAGCGTTGTTACTGCTGACTGCGGCGAGAGATTCCGAACTCGTCTCCGAAAACTGCCCTATTACTATAAGGTCGGTGGCGTTAAACAAAAGTTGCAATATTCCCGACAGGGCAAGCGGCAGGGAAAACGCAATAAGTTTTCCGAGTAACGGGCCCGAAGTCATATCGTAAGTTTTTTTCTCTTTCTTTTCCATGTCCGGCTCCATTATATTCTTGCAAAACCCTTTTGTCAAACGCCGTACCCCCTTTATCGCAAAAGTAATTTTTTACCGCAAAAGAAGGCGTATCAGACCCTCCGTAATAATTGACTTTTTTTATTCCCGGGAATATAATGATAATATCGAAATAAAAATCAAGGAGGCAGACGATGGACTCGGGAAATAATAAAGGCTCAGACGGTTACCGATTAAGCGACGTTCCCCGACGTATCGTCGAAGCCGCTTAGATATTTTTTTACCGTCCGTAGGCTTTACCCTAATTCGCGTTAGGAATTAAAGTTATGGATAAAGAAGTTTTACTTTCACTTCTCGAACAGAAAAACATTAAGGAACTGCGACCTATTCTGGCCGCTATGAATCCTGCCGATATCGCGCTGTTTTTGAGCGAAGTCGACGAAGAAAATCTTCCGCTCGTGTTCAGGCTGCTGCCGAAAGACCTCGCCGCGGAAACTTTCGTCGAAATGGACAGCGACTTGCAGGAACTGCTTATTTCGTCCTTTTCCGATAAAGAACTTAAAATAATAATCGACGAACTCTTCCTCGACGATACGGTAGACATAATCGAAGAAATGCCCGCAAACGTCGTAAGACGTATCCTGAACCAGTCCGATCCGGATACCAGAAAGGCAATTAACGAAATTCTGCAATACCCCGAAGACAGCGCGGGAAGCCTGATGACGATAGAGTACGTCTGGCTTAAAAAGGATATGACGGTAGCGGACGCGTTCGCAAGGATAAGAAAAACCGGCGTGGATAAAGAAACGATTTACACCTGCTACGTCACCGACGAAAACCGTTTCCTTATAGGACTCGTCACGGTAAAAACCCTTCTCCTTAACGATTACGAAACGAAAATCGGCGATATAATGGAAACCAACATTATATATATCGACACGCACACCGACAAAGAAGAAGTCGCTAATATGTTCAATAAATACGACTTTCTCGCGATGCCCGTAGTTGATAAAGAAAGACGCTTGGTCGGTATTATCACGGTAGACGACGCAATGGACGTTATGACCGACGAAGCTACCGAGGATATAGCGAAAATCGCCGCCGTATCCCCTACCGAAAAACCTTACTTGAAGACGAGCATCTGGCGTTTGTGGCTGAGCCGCGCGCCGTGGCTTCTCGTCCTTATGTTGAGCGCGACCTTCACCGGACTAATCATAAAACATTACGGCACGGTAGCCGCCGACGTACTCCTTACCGCCTGTATGCCTATGCTTACCGGTACGGGCGGAAACGCAGGCAGTCAGGCTTCCGCCACCATAATCCGCGGTATAGCCTTAGGCGAAATCGCCCCGTCGGATATTTTCCGAGTAATATGGAAAGAAGTTCGAGTGTCCGTCCTTTTAGGTCTGACCCTTTCCGTCGCCTGCTTTGCGAAACTTATGGCCGTTGACCAACTCTACAAAATGCCCAACGGTTTCGTCTACTGCGCGATAATCTGCATTACTCTCGTAATCACCGTAATGATAGCGAAAGTAGTCGGCTGTATCCTGCCTATGCTCGCCAAAAAGCTAAGACTCGACCCCGCCGTCGTGGCAAGCCCCTTCATCTCCACGATAGTGGACGCCTTGTCGCTTCTCGTCTATTATAACATAGCGATAGCCTTGCTCACTCCCTTGGGCGTACTGTAATCGACTGCAATTTAATATCTGTTTTGTTGTTTAACAAAAACGCAACTTCAGTTAAGGTTGCGTTTTTTTACTTCTCCGAACCTAATCGACGACAACTTTGTAAAACAATAAGCATTGCAAAGCCCTTGCCTTTATGTTACAATAATTATAGCGTCGAAAAGCGATCGCTAAGCGTGCCGACGCCGTTATTTTTTACCAAAGGAGTGCTTTATTATGGCAAAGAAGCAACGTTTATTTATAATCCTCGCAATCGTACTGTTCGTGGTTGTTTTCGCCGTTTTGTTGACGGTGGCTACCCTTTACGACTTGCAAATAAGTCAAATACTCACTAAAAACGCCCTGCCCGCGGGAGCCTATTTTTCCACGAGCAACTTCGGACTGTTTTTCGAAACGGTAGGAAGCGCCCCCATCTATCTTATGGCGGCGTTCGGAGCGACGATAGCTTTTTGGTGGGCTATAAGAAAACAAAACAAGGCCCTTTCGATAGCCTTGCCCGTAGCGATGGCGTTTGTCGTTTTCGTAGCGGTGTTTTTCTTCGTTAAGGATATCTTTTCTTACGTCGGAGAACATATGCACGACCACGAATACATGTCCAAGCCCTACGTAGTGGCGTTGATTGCCTTGCTGTCTTTGATTATATCCGCATTGTCTATCCTTTGTTGGAAACAGGTAAAACCCGAAACCAACGACAAACTCATTAAACTGTCTCTTGTCATTCTCGTATCCATGGCAGGATACCTCATTATACATTTCATAAAAGGACCTATCGGACGTATGCGTTACCGCGCGATGAATTACAGCGACGAATACGGTTTCGACATGTTCACCCGCTGGTACGTAATTAACGGAAAACGCAATCTCGTCCCCGTGGCGAACGGCGTAGAAATAAGCGATTCCTGCAAATCTTTCCCCTCCGGACACACTTACAGCGCGGCTATCATATACGGACTTATCTGCCTGCCCGACCTAATAGAAAGTTTCAATAAAAAATGGATAAAAGCCCTTCTTTACGTCGGCACGATAGGATTTACCGCAACGGTGGCAATAAGCAGAATCGTGGTCGGCGCGCACTATATGAGCGACGTACTGTTCGGCGGAACGCTTTCCTTCCTGTGCATGATGATCGGTCGCGAAATCTTTATCTTTAAGGGTTCCCACCTGCAGACCTTGTTCTCGAAAAAACAAACTCTTCCCCTCGTCGAAGAACCTACGGCGGAAACAGTCGAAGAACCCGTGACGACGGAAACGAGCGAAGTAGCCGAAAACGCGTAATTTACCGGAAAAGCAAACCGAAAACGGGCTTCTTACGAAAGCCCGTTTTTTTATACCGTCCGCCAATAAGAAAATTTATCGGAAGAAAACGGCGTTTCGACTTTACATTCGCACCGAAAATGGGGTATAATTACGACATGTTTTTGCGGAGGAACAAATGATGGAAAAAGGTTTCAGCAGTTCGCTGTACACGAAATTACAAACGGAAAAAATACTCGAAAGAATATCTAAATTCGATAACAAACTTTATCTCGAATTCGGCGGAAAACTTTTCGACGATATGCACGCGGCGAGAGTCTTGCCGGGTTTCGAATACAACGCAAAAATAAACATTCTCAAAAAATTAAAGGACAAATCCGAAGTTATTTTCGTAATAAGCGCGGGCGATATAGAACGCAATAAAATAAGAGCCGATTTCGGCATAACCTACGGCGACGACGTGATAAGACTTATCGACAAAATAAGGAATATGGGCATACTCATTAACTCGGTAGTCGTCACCCAGTACACGGGGCAATCCGCCGCCGACGTATTCTTACACAAACTCGAAAGACGCGGCGAAAAGACTTACGTTCATCGCTATACGAAAGGTTATCCCACCGACGTGGACACGATAGTAAGCGACGAAGGCTACGGCGCGAACCCGTATATAGAAACCACCCGTCCTCTCGTCGTAGTCACCGCCCCCGGTCCGGGCAGCGGAAAACTCGCCACCTGTTTAAGTCAACTGTATCACGAATATAAACGCGGCGTGAAAGCGGGCTACGCCAAGTACGAAACTTTCCCCATTTGGAACATTCCTTTAAGACACCCGACCAACGTAGCCTACGAAGCGGCGACGGCGGACTTAGGCGACGTCAATATGATAGACCCGTTCCATCTCGAAGCCTACAACGTACCCGCCGTAAACTACAACAGGGATATAGAGTGCTTCCCGATTGTGAGAAGTATCCTTACCAAAATAACCGGCGACGAAAATCTCTACCGTTCCCCCACCGATATGGGGGTAAATATGGCGGGATTTGCCATAACCGACGACGCAATCGTCTGCAAGGCGAGCCGCCAGGAAATCATTCGCCGCTACTATAAGGCAAGTTGCGACTACAAACAGGGTCTTTGCGACGAAATCACTCCGCAGAGAATAAAACTCCTTATGAACGACCACAAAATCCCCTTGTCGGAAAGAGTCGTCGTCGAACCCGCCTTAAAAAAAGCGGAAGAAACCAACTCCCCCGCGGTAGCTATTCAGCTCCCCGACGGAAGAATAGTAGCGGGCAGAGTGACCGCCCTTATGACGAGCAGCGCGTCCGCCGTCCTTAACGCCGTCAAAGCAATGGCTAATATCCCCGACAAAGCCCTGCTTCTCTCCCCCGAAGTGCTTAACCCCATTATTAAGTTGAAAAAAGACGTCCTTAACAGCGACAAATGCAAACTTAACTTAGCCGACGTGCTTACCGCTTTAAGTATCTGCGCCGCCGGCGACGAAACGGTAAAATCGGCTTACGACCAACTTTCCTTACTCAAAAACTGCGAATCTCACTCTTCGTGCATGCTCCCCGAAATAGATATGAGTATGTTCCGAAAACTCGGTCTTAACGCAACCTGCGAACCGCAGTTCGCCACCAAACCGCTGTTTAACGCCTAATCATAAGAAAACGCCCCGTCGGGCGTTGCAAAAAAAATACAAACGTCTTCGAGCCGCCCGAAAAACGGGCGGCTCTGATAATTTATCTTTTAGGCTTCGAACTTAAAGGTATATCCTAAAGTTTTATCCAGAGCGCGGGGACGACGCCGCCTTCCGCGACAAGGTCCGGGGAATCTATAACGCCTTTTTTATCCCTGTACAGAACGAAGGTCGTGTATCCCTGATTGCCGTTGGCGAGAGAGGGCGAGCGAGTGTACCAGGTAACGTAATCCTTTTGGGTGTGACCCATCGATACCCCGTGGAATTTGGCAAAATCGGACGCTTTCAAGTTCCTTGCGGAATCTTCCGCTAATACGTCTTTATTAAATCCGTACTCCGTGGTGGTAACGTCTCGCAAAGACAGCAAGAATATCTTATCGTCGGTATCTTTGCATTGATCCGCATACTTGTTTTTCCCTGCGTTTTCCGCGTAGCCGTAATACTTCGGGTACTCGTTCGGATTACAGCTTCTCGCGGTGTTGTCGAGACGCGTGGTTTTTATGATTTCTTTTTGTAAATCGTTGAAGACCTCGTTGTAGAAGGTCTCGTTCAGCCATCCGCGTATGAAACTATATTCCCAGTTGTTGGCGTAAATTCCCTCCGGGACACCCGTCGAATTGTTGTACTCAGCATATAAGCCGTCGCGATTCTCGCCCTTTCTGTCGGGCTGCATCGAAAAGAAATCCAAAGCGATATCGCTCATAATATAAGCGGAATTCCCGCTTGTCGTGAGGATTCTCCACTTTATCGGTTCATACTTAAACCAGTACACTTCAGTCGTGAAATATCCGTTGTCCATAATGGGACGGCGCAGACTATAAACCCCCGACGCGCGATAGTCGTTCATTTTGACGCCGAGGTATTTCGTGCCGTTATGGATAAGGGTTTTTTGCCACATATAAGTAGTACCCTCGTGACTTTCCCAATTGTTGGGATTTGCGTTATTATCACGCGGAAGGGGCGGCGTTCCCGCAATTGCGTTGAGTTCCGCTATTACGGTCTCGTCTTTCTCACGGGTTTGCGGCCAGTGACCGAAATATATATAATTGCCGTCGCGAGTGTACTTAACGGGGTTAATTCCTTGGCAGGTGGTGCATACGTCGCAAACGTAGCTGTGCTTTCCGTTGGCAGGGATTTCGACCTTTGTATTATAGTCGCACCCATCGCGCCGACACGTGTCGTACTCGTCCCAACCGGGCAAGCAGTCCGCTTGTTTCGCCTCGTGGTGTTCGAGGTCGTGTCCGAGAGCCTTATCGACGTCTCTATCCACCTTTGTGTTGTAGTCGCAACCTTCGCGATTGCAGGTGGAATAACTTCCCCAATATCCGTCCTCCGTGCAGGTTGCGGCGTACGGCTCGTGCCTTTGCAAATCGTGTCCGAGAGCGGACAAATCATTATATTCGGTGTGGTAATCGCAACCCTCGTTGGAGCATTTATAATACTCCTCGTGTCCCCACTTTTCGCAAGTGGGTTCCTCGAGAGGAACGTGTATCGTCAAGTTATGCCCCGTAGCCGGTATTACCTCGTATCCTTCGGTTTTTCCGCAATAATGCTCGCATCTTTTATATGCTTTCCAACCTATTTCCGTACAAGTCGGCTCTTTCGCCGCCACGTCCCGTATATCGTGCCCGATAGCGGGTATCGGCTTCTGCTCGGTATTAGTACAGCCCGGGGTTATGCAACGTTTGCCGTGCGTAAGACCGTCTTTCTCGCATCGCGGATCGTAACCTTTTTCTTCACGCAGATTGTGAGGAGCAAATTCGCCGTATTCAAAGGTTTCTCTGCCCAGACTGCCGCAAATACTGCAAACAAGTCTATACACCGCTTTGCGAGTGCAAGTCGCTTTGTCCACGAGATTTCTTTCGGTAACTTTTTCGACATAACTGTGTATATGCTGTTGATCGACATTTACTAAGCCCGTGACGACAAAATAGGAAAAACTCGTCGTCTCAAAGTATATATTGTCGCCTTCAACCGCGGTTGCAAGCTCCTCTATCGTGTTGTCGCCCTTGACGTGATAAGTAACGTAGCCGTCGGACTCAAACGGTTTCGGCATAGTGATTTTTACCTTGCCGCTCGGCTGCACCTTTTCGCCGCCTTTGACAACGGAAATATCGAAAACGGCAACGCGTGCGCTGTCGTACGGCTTGTCGATTGCCGAAATAGCTGCCTTGCCTTGTTCGCTGTCCGAGGAATGCCGTACGGTATTCAGCGCCGAATCTTTTTCAAACGCTCCGTCCGCGATAACGCCGCTTTCGGAGGTAAGTTTGTTCATGCCCTCCTCCTTATCGCCGCAGGCGACAAGAGTAAAGCACAGCGCGATAACGACCGCGAGCGCAAGGAATAGTAATGGTTTTGTTTTCATAAAAACCTCCTGTTTGTGAGATTATTTTCGGCATTTATTCCTGCCGAGTTTTTGCAGACAAGCGGATTGTCTCAATCCGCTTGTTTGCTTATTTGCTTGTTTGCTTATGCCGAACGATTTACGACACTTTCACCACATGGATTCGCACTTTTTGTTCGGAATTCGTATGGTTTTTCAAGGTTATTGAATAATTGCCCGTTTCGGTGACGTTGAAATCCCTACTGCCAATCACAGTGACAGGATTAAAATTAAAGTCGTATAACTTGTCGATGCCGATTGTGTCAAACGGCACGATACCCGTACTATCGCTTTGTACGATTTCAACTCTATATTTACCGGGTGTAGACACGTTGAAGTAGAAATTCTTGAATTCTTTAGCCGTGAAATTCACAGACTTAAGCTCCCCGCCGCTTGTCGTTACGACAGGCAGAGAATCGGCAGAGGTTGAATTGATGAACTTAAGTTCGGCAGTGTTTGCTGCCACGTCCGCGGCATATTCCATAAGGATATAGACATAAATTTCTTGATTGTTTCGGTTTGGAATTTTGAATCTGTCTCCGGTCGAAAGCGTTGTGTATTCAATTCCGTCAAACTGTGAATAATCGGCATAAAACACTTTTACCGTTCTGCCATTGAAAGCCCCCAACTTTTGGGTGAATCTAACATAGTTTGTATGGAAATACGTTACCGCTCTTTTCACCGTGACTTTAATCACGACTCTGTCACCTGTCTTGCCTGCCGGTAGTTGAAGCCCCGTCGTGATGTTTGTTGCCGTAAGTTCTTGCTTTGCGGCTTTAAACCCGACAGAAGCTTCGGCGAGAACCATGGTTGAGGAGTATTTGACATAGTATTTGCCGCCGTTTGACTTGAACGTATCCGACATGAGCGGAACTTTCTCGCCCTCGCTTGTGTACACACGGTAGCGACTGACGCCACTATTTTCAATCGCGTCGACAAAACTATACCAACCGCTCGGAA
>CACXFJ010000006.1 GCA_902766965.1 uncultured Eubacteriales bacterium
TACTTCATTCCGTGCGGATACTTGTCCTTTTTTATCGACTTCCAGTCGCCGACAGCGGTCTGATACCCGTCGTCTATCTGGAATATATCCGCCTTGTCGCCGAGAGTAGCCAGTCCGTCTATATCCCTCGACAGTATTTCTTCGGTTATTCCGCCGTAATAGTTGTACCACGACGTATACCCGGTCATTCTCTCGTACTTCGGTTTGGGAATCTGCAAAGCGACAAAATACCCGTCGAAAACTTCGTCGTAGCCGCCCTCTTTCACATATAAGTCGAACAAAGGATATTCTCCGTCTATCGTCACGCCTTCCACGTCCTTTTGTACGGAGATTTTTCCGGCGTTCATATCGGCATGGAACACGGTGTATCCGTATCTTTCCGTCATCGTGCCGAAGAGCTTGATTTTATCGCCTCTTTTTATGTAAGTATAGGAATAACTGTGAAAACAGCCCTCCTTACGACTATATTTTTGGAAACGGTAATCGCCGAATATCTCGCAGAAGTTCCTTACCGGCGGATATTTACCGAGCCCCATCAAACCCTTCTGCACGTCGTTTTTATCGTATTCTCTCGACGTAGTCCAGGACTGATAACCGTTGACGTAAAACTTATCGCCGTCGGCAAAGGCGTAATCGAACTCGATATATGCGTTAAATAATTCTATTTTTCGTTTCGGAATTATTTTCAAAGATAACCCGTCGGAACTCTGCGTCACCTCGGTGGAATAAAGTTCGGTTTCCGCGCCGACAACGGTTTTTACAACGCCGTCTTCTTTGTATTGCAAAGAAAAATTAAAGTCTTCTGTCATTTTGCCCTCCGCACGTTTTTTGTTTTATTTTAACATACAATTCCGTCATATTCAATACGCTTTTACGTTTTTCGCAACGAAAAATCGCCGAAATTCAGTCCTAAAACAACTTTTATGTTCCGTTTTTCAAAAAACTTGTCCGATAATCAAAGTTATTATTCTCCGCCGCAATCGTAAAGCGACTATCATCGCCTACTCGCCGCAGATGCGAAAAGTTGACAAACGTATATTATATTGATATAATTTTTTACCGAGGTGAAATATGAAATTTAAGAAATTTTTTATAAAACACAAGATTACGGCTTGGACGATAACCGCGATTTTGGCGGTAATACTTGTCTTCGTCTTGCTTTGCTTATCCACTTACATACCCAAAGCCGCCGACACCGATTATTCGTCGGAAGTTTGCTTAAATAACGCGTACATTCAAAGCACGCCTTTGATAAGCGCCCACCGCGCGGGTAGAAACCTCGCCCCCGAGAACACTATGGCGGCGTTCAAAGAGTGTTTTGAAAACAACAACGACTACTCCGTCGATATTCTCGAATTCGACTTGCATATCACGAAAGACAAACGCCTTATTTTACTCCACGACGAAACTCTCGACCGAACGAGCGACTGTAAAGAAGTCTTCGGAGAAAAAGACGTTAAGCCTCAAAACAAAACGCTTGCGGAACTTAAACAATATAATATGGGATACCATTTTTCGGTAAACGGAGAATATATTTATCGCGGAACCGACGCCGACCTCACCTATTGCAGAATAGTGTCGCTGGAAGAAGTTCTCGACTATCTGAGGGTACAGGAAAGCCTTTGGAAAAAACAATTCAACTACATTATAGAAATTAAAAACGACGGCGCCCTCGGTAACGAAGCTATGCAGTTATTGTACGAGACGCTGATAAGCTACGATATCCTCGACCGCACGATAGTAGGCACTTTCAATAAGAGCGTATCGGAATATATGGACGCCAATTGTCCCGGCGTAATACGTTCGGCAGGGATAGACGAAGTACTCGATTTCTATTTTTCGTGCATGTTTAACGTTGATTTTTCCAAAAAGAACGTAAAATATAAGGTCTTACAAATCCCCTACAAAACGTACGTAATAAACCTCGGTAAAAAAGCCATTATCGACTACGCCCACAAATACGGCTTGGCTGTGCAGTATTGGACTATAAATAACAAAAAGGACATCGAAGCCTTGACTACAATGGGCGCCGACGCTATAATAACCGACGATCCCAAATTAGCTTACAATTTAATTCACGGCAACCGATAATTGCCGTTATATTACAAAGGAGCAAAATATGAAAAAATTATGGAACGAATTCAAGACGTTTATTAACAAAGGCAGCGTCATAGACCTTGCCGTAGGTATGATAATCGGTTCGGCTTTTACCGCCATCGTCAATTCTTTGGTGAACGGTATTCTGAAACCGCTCATAAACCTTATCCCCATATCCCCCGACGGAACCGGCTTGCAAACGGTCCTCAGAGGCCCCGTCCTCGACGACAGCGGTAAAGTCATATCCGAAGCCCTCATCTTAGACTGGGGCGGCGTAATATCGGCAATAATCACCTTCTTCGTCACCGCTTTGGTACTCTTCGCCATAATCAAAGGTATCAACAAATTGAAAGAAGCAGGCGAAACCGCTACCCAAAAAATCACCGACATGGCAAAACAAGAACTCGACAAGAAAAAACACGCTACCGAAACAGCCGCGGCAAAACCCGCCCCCGCTGAAACCGTCGAAGAACCCGTCGCCGAAACCCTCCCCGAAACGGTGGAAGAAAAAATAGCCGCCGCAACCGATGGCGAAACCGTTTCTCCGAAAGTCGAAGCTCTCCTCGAAGAAATCGTCGCCCTTCTCAAAGCTCAAAAAGACTAATCCGTCCCCCGGCTTACAAAATCACTAACCGACGCCTTTCGACGTCGGTTTTTTGTATAAATAACGTCGGCACACTCTGCAAGTCCGTCCGGAATTTTCTTTTCTTCCCTGTCCTTTTCTCTTACGTAAGCAAATACTCTTTATCTAATCTCTTTTGTCTCTAAGTTTTTCAAATACCGGTAATAAAATTTTCTCCTTATTTGCTAAAATCACATTGATTTTAAGCACAGAAAATATGACAACTTACGTCATATTTATAAATATTTTAATTATTAGTTTCTCTAACTCTCCACAATGCCATCGGATGTGCGGAGATACGTTCTAATATTTCTTTATCTTCAAACAACAGTTCAGGGCGATAATTTTTAGAAGCAAATTCTTTTACAAATTCCTTTTCGTTATCGCTAAGTACAAGCAATTCTTGCAAATATTCTTTTATCGATGCAATTACCGTATCCTTTTTGAAACGGTTGTTTTTGTTAAGCATAGGTTTTAATTGCCTGTTAATATCTCTGTCCGTAACTCCATCTAAAATATCAAGCGAAACGTCGCAAATACTCGCATCGCCACCGATACAGTTATAGAATATGATACATTTTTTAAGCATTTCCTTATCTTCGATAATATCATTTGCAATCAGACCATAAACGTCGTAAACATCTCTTGGTTTACAACGACCGATTAAAGCCGCAAGTTTGCTGCCGTATAATTCACAAGCGCTTAAAACTTTTACGCATATATCGCTTTCGACAACGAGAGTTTTAATAGGTTTGTCGCAGAGCGGAAGAACGTGCTTTCTATCAAGATAGTTTATTTCTATTTTAATATTGTCACGGTTTCCTGCGTTGTTTATATATTGAAAAACGGCGGAATCTAACGCAAAATACCTTTTACTTTGTGGCGAAAGCGAATAATTCTTTTGAAACAACGCCATTTGCAGAAAGTTCCACAATTCTTCCTTATCTTTTTCCATTTCTTCTTTCGTGTCGCCGATATAGTCTAAATCTATATCAACCGAAAGTCTTGGAAGTTCACGATAAAACAAATTTATAGCCGTTCCGCCTTTAAGAGCAAGCTTGTCTTTCCATTTAGACGTGAACACAAACTCTAAAATATCCGCAAGGCGCATAACCTTTTCAACGTTATCTTTTATAAAATTCGTCTCTTTGGCTATTTTAACTACGTTCTTTTGAGATATGTTTATCATATCAGTTCTCCGTGTTTATAAGTCTATCGGGATACCTAAGCCCCCAATACTTATCCGTTTTTCTCGGCATCTTTTTGTTTTCGCTTATATCTTCTTGTTTTTTTGAGCAGTTCTGCTTACATATATCAAAGAAGTTTTGCGAGAGAAGGTCTTTCTTAAACAATGAAAGCAAAAAGCCCGCCTTTTTATAAACGAATTTCTTATTGTACTCTTTCAAATAGGCTAATAATGCTTGCTCGTCAAGATGCGTGATACCGTTTAGTGCCGTAACAAGTTCTTCAAGTCCGCCCGCAAGGTCAATGCGGTCAATACAGTCCACTACCGTCCTTTCCAAATCGGTAACGACGATTTCCGCATTTTGCTCTAATCGCATTATTCCGCCTTTTGCGGTATAAGAGAAAAATTTGTATTCAAGCCCGTTATAAATAAAAGGATTATAGCGTTTCTCGGTAAAAACTTGCACTTCTGAAAACATTTGATTTCCAAGCCCGTGAAATTCTAACGCAGAGTGATATGCAACGCAAGCATTTTCAAAAAGCGCCGAAGCTATCTCAAAACGACTCGCAAAAATATCGCCGGTCAATGAATTGACCGTCGCATATAATCCGTTTTTTATTTTTTGAATACGCCCGTTTTCCGTTAATGTCTTTAATTTGACTTGCATACTTCTTTCGTTTGTAAAGTTGTTCAAGATTTCTTGCGTGCGGAATAGGGCTTGACTCAAATAAAAATCTTCCATTACTATCTTTTCCTTATCTCGATATACTAATTTTACTTAAATTGCGAATAAAAGTCAACGGTTTTTACGTAATTTAAGTAATCTCATTCTTTGAGTAGTAAAATTTTTGATTTCTTTTAGCATTATAACACCAACCTGCTAATCGTTCTCTTTTGCATACAACAGTGTATTCGGAAAAGTGTAATATTCGAGGAACCACCCCTTAATTTTAGGATATTTCCCGATTTTCGACCGCTTTCATAAAGAGTAAAAAACAGCCAAACTCAAGCGAGAATGGCTGTTTTTTCTTTATTACGCGATATGGTTGTCGGGATTATAA
>CACXFJ010000007.1 GCA_902766965.1 uncultured Eubacteriales bacterium
CTAAACTTCGTGACTGCGGAAAAATCCCGCATAACGAGTGGTCGGAGATGGGGCTCGTGTGTTTCTTTGTTACTTTCTTTTCACACTGAAAAGAAAGTAAGTAACTACTTCTTGTAAAAAAAAGGATAGAACCTAATATCCTATCCCGTTACTTTTTTGCGTAATTTTTCAAGAACTTTCTCGAAATATTCGGGTAGCGGAGCGTAAAAAGTCATTCTTTCTCCCGTCCTCGGATGAGTTAGTTCCAACTTGAAAGCGTGGAGTAATTGTCCGTTCAGTCCGAAATCGTCTTTTTTTCCGTATGTAATATCCCCTACGACGGGGTGATTTATATACTTTGCGTGTACTCTTATCTGATGGGTTCTGCCCGTGCCTAATTTGAACTCCACGAGCGTGTAATCGCCGAACCGTTCTCTTACGAAATAATGTGTGACAGCTCTTCTGCCGTTGTCGTCGACAGCCATTTTTTTACGGTCTTTTTTACTTCTTGCGATTGCCTTGTCGATTACCCCCTCGTCTTCCTTTATATTGCCCGTGACGAGCGCTAAATAATGTCTTCCCGCGCTCTTTTCTTCTATTTGTTTTGCAAGTGAATTATGGGCGGCGTCGTTTTTCGCGATTACTATAAGCCCCGAAGTGTCCTTATCTAATCTATGGACTATTCCCGGTCGCAAAACGCCGTTTATTCCGCTTAAATCCTTAATTTTATACACGACTGCATTGACCAAAGTGCCGTTGGGCGTACCGGCGCACGGGTGCGTAACCATTCCCTGCGGTTTGTTTATTACAGCAATATCCTTGTCCTGATAAACGATATCTATGGGTATATCTTCCCCTTCCGCGCTTATAGGAACGTCTTCTTCTATTTCCAAAACGACTTCGCCTTTGACCTTTTCGCCCGCTTTTTTTACAGGCTCTCCGTTACAAAAAACTTTTCCCGAGTCGATAAGTTTAGCTATTCTCGACCTCGTCCACCGGGTCTTTTCGGCTAAAAAAACGTCCGCTCTTTCGGTTCCGTCCGCAAAAAATACGTAATCGTCCATTATTTACCCGCGTCTTTATCGTTTTTTCCGTCGTCTTTATCGCCGTTATTTACGCCTTCCGCCCTTTCTTCCGCCGCGTTTTCGGTTTCGGCGTTTTCTGTTTCTTTTACGGTGGTTTCGGCGTTGTTTTCCGTTTTTTCTTCAACGGTTCCCGTATTTACAGGCTCTGCGTTGTCTTCGTCGGGTTCGGCGAGCATTGCTTCGACGGTTTTTGCGTATTTCGCTTCTTCTTTTTGTTTGCGGATACTCTCTTCTTCTTTCGTGTAGAAGAAAATTATGTAGATGATAAGTACCGCCGTGCCTACCGTAAGACAGCTGTCGGCGAAATTAAATACGGCGAAGTCGATAAGTTCAAAGTACACCATATCCCTTACGTAGCCGAAATGAAGTCTGTCGATAACGTTCCCTAACGCGCCGGCGGTAATCATGACGAGAGCGGAGCGGAGCCACTTGTTTTTTCTCGGATAGGAATAGAAAATAACTAAAATAAGGATTATCGAACATATAAGAGAAACCACGGTAAGAGCGGTGGTTGCGTTCTTGAAAATGCCGAAACTCGCTCCCGTGTTCTTAATCGCCGTAAATCGTATTACGCCGTCGATAATTATTATATCCCCTTGCGTTTCGCAATGCCCGTAAATAAAATGTTTTGTAAGCAAATCCACGGCTAACAAAAGGCACATTATCCCTAATTCTATAAGGCAGGCAATCCAACGCTTTTTGTCCTTAACCGCAGTCAAAAAGTCTTTTTTGTAAGACTCGAAGTCTTTTCTTAACGCGTCCTTGTCGGGTTTAACGATTTTTCCCATAGTTTTTTTCTCCGTTTTTTCATCCGTTTTTCACGCGGTTTATTCTTACGCCGTGTGGTATGAGTATGTACTTTTTATATTTCAGGCGGTTCACTTCGCCGCTTAAAGCGAAAGTTGCTCCGCACAAAAAATCCAACATTCTTCTCGCCGCTACCGACGGCACTCCGTCGAAGTCGACAATTACGCTTTCGCGATTTTTCAGTCCGTCGATGAGTTTTTCGACGTCGTCGAAGCAAGTAGGTTTAATTACCTTCGCCTCTTTCATCTTTGCCATAGACTCGTTCTCCGAAAATTATTCTGCCGGGCCTTATAAGATTCGAGCCGCAGTCGAGAGCTATTTTATAGTCCTCGCTCATTCCCATCGACAAATATCTGAATACGTCGTTTCTTAACCTGTCGAAAACTCCGTAAACTTCGTCGAAAACGTGCCTTAAATATTTCGTATCGGCGGTTCTTTCCGCTACCGCCATAAGTCCGCAGACCTCTATATGCGGGAATACTGCGAGTTCGGACAAAAACTTCTCGGCGTCTTCCAAAAAAATTCCGCCCTTACTCTCTTCCTTTCCCGTGTTAATTTCGATAAGAACACGACTTTTTACGCCTTTTTTTACACATTCTTTTTCGATTTGCTCGGCTAAGGATATTCTGTCCACGCCGTGAATAAGCCTTACTTTGTCCACGACGTATTTTACTTTATTAGTTTGCAACCTGCCTATTAAATCCCACTTAAATTCCGGCGTAAATTTTTCGGTCAGTTCCTGAACCCTGTTTTCTCCCGCGGCGGAAATAAGTCCGGTATCCATGGCTTCCCTTATTTCGTCAAGAGTTCTCGTCTTGGTAGCCGCGACTATTTCGCAACCGGGGTTCCGCCTGTCGATTTCCTCTTTTATTTTATAGATATTATCGGCTATTTCGCTCATTTTTTCTTCGGTAAAAAGTTTTTATTCCAACTCTATTCTGTTGACGCTTACTTCGTAAGCCACTCTCGTTTCCTGTTCCCCGTTTTCAAGCGTCTTTTGGTAGTTTCTCGACTGAATTCTGCCGTTTATCGCCACTTTCGAGCCGACGGGAACGTCTTTAATAAACCTTGCGTTTCTGCCCCACGCTATGCAGGGAAGATAGTCCGACTTGTTGTACGCTCTGTTTACCGCGAGCAAAACGTCGCATATTTCGCGCTTAAAAGGCGTGGTTCTGTAAACGGGCTGTTTGCAAATATACCCGACTATGTCTATGGAATTCGGATTCCTTTCGGGGTCGTTTTCGAGTACGTCGCGAACGAACAGC
>CACXFJ010000008.1 GCA_902766965.1 uncultured Eubacteriales bacterium
CGGCTCTTTTCTATAAAAACGAGGAAGGAGGAAAACGAATTGGCAAACGAAAGGTAATAAAATTAAATTACTTGTTCTGTGGGATATTCTGTACAGATATAATATGAGAATAAGCCCGGGTAATACTCCTGGTTTTTTCTTGCGCTTTTTATAAAAACGTAGCATAATGGCAATATCTTTGGTGTAGCTTTTTCGTATGTTAAAGACAAACATAAAGGACACCCGACGCGGTGTCCTTTGTGTTTGGCAAAATAGGATTCGAACCCGGTAGCGCAAAATTGCCGCAGGCAATTCTGACGAGCAAGGATAAACTTATTCCCAAACGATAACATAGAAACCGTAACGCTCTTAAAGGGGGGATAACGGTATATGCGAGTTATCCCTCTGCTTCCGCGTATTTATATAAACGGATTCGAACGGGCGAAAATAGCCGCCGTTTAGACGGCGGAGCGCAAAATTGCCGCAGACAATTCTGACGAGCAAGGATAAACTTATTCCCAAACGATAGCTCAGAAACCGTAACGCTCTTAAAGCGGGGATAACGGTATATGCGAGTTATCCCTCTGCTTCCGCGTATTTGTATAAACGGATTCGAACGGGCGGGGATAATATGCGCTTAATAGTTAAAGTATTACGGAATTAAATCCCGTTTAATCGGTTGACTTTTTGATTGTGCGAATATATAATGGCGAAAAACACACGTTAAGGAATTGTTTTTTATGGAAAAGATAAAAGAAAAAACCAACGCGATACGCGCGCTCGAACAAAAGAAGATACCGTTCAGGTTTCACGATTATTCGTCTACGGGAGCCATATCGGGAGTGGAAGTAGCCGCCGCGCTCGGCGAACCCGTCGAAAAGGTGTTCAAAACCCTCGTAACCGTAGGGAAAACGGGAACACATTACGTTTTCGTAGTTCCCGTGGCGGAAGAACTCGACCTTAAAAAAGCGGCGAAAGCCGCGGGCGAAAAGAATATAGAAATGGTAAAATCGAAAGAACTTTTACCGCTTACGGGGTATATCCACGGCGGTTGCTCGCCCGTCGGAATGAAAAAACTTTTTCCTACTTTTATCGATATCTCGGCGGAAACGCAGGAATCTATTATGGTAAGCGGCGGAAAAATAGGGTTTCAGATAGAAATTAACCCATTCGACTTAAAAAAAATAGTTCCGTTTACTTTCGCTCCGATTACGGTTTCGGAATAGATTTGGCGAGAATATATGATAAAAGAGTTCGGAGCTTTGCCGAACTCTTTTTAGTGTGTACAAACCAAAATATGTCCTTGTTTATCCCGAAACGCGAAAGTAAATCAAGAATATCGCAATATATCGCTATCTGTAAAATTGTCCTAAATGCGGTAGAAACAATTTATTCCGCTTTTACCATTCTATATCCGATGCCGACGTGTGTTTGAATATGTTGCGGCGAATCGGCCGACGGTTCGATTTTTTTGCGTAAAGTCGCCATAAATACGCGCAGGGAAGCAACGTTGCTTTCCCACGCCGCACCCCATATCTTTTGCGTAATGAAAGTGTGCGTAAGAACTTTTCCGACGTTTCTCGACAGTAAACAAAGCAATTTATACTCGATAGGGGTAAGGTGAAGTTCTTCGTCGCTTAAATATGCGCAACCTGCACCATAATCTATTTTCAGATTTCCGTTGACAAAAACCGATTCGGATTTGTTTGTCGATTGTATTGCAAGAAGCCTTCTTTTCGTAACTCTTATTCTTGCAAGCAATTCTTCAACGGAAAACGGCTTTGTCAGATAATCGTCCGCTCCGGCATCGAGCGCGTCGATTTTATCCTTATCTTCGGCGCGAGCGCTGATTACGATAATGGGCATTTCCGACCAAGTGCGGATTTTCTTGATAACGTCCACGCCGTCGATATCCGGTAAGCCCAAGTCGAGCAGAACAACGTCCGGATTATGAGAAGACGCTTGCATAACGGCGCTTTCTCCGTTCGTTGCGATAATATAATCGTAATCGTGCGTTTTTAAAGTCGTTCCGATAAGATTACGGACGGGCGCGTCGTCTTCTACAACTAAAATCAGTAAGTTATTCATGAATTTCTACCTCCCCGACGGGCAATGTGAATGTAAATATTGCGCCGTGCGGAACGTTGTCGGTTATCGTTATTTCTCCGCCGTGCGCGTTTATGATGGATTTACACAAAGAAAGTCCCAGGCCGATACTGCGGCGACAATCGACAATTTTATTTGCTCCTGTATAAAACATATCGAATACCCGCGATTTTTGTTCGTCTGCAATTCCGTTTCCGTTATCCGCCACACTTATGCAAACTGTTTCTCCGTTTCTTTTTGCCGTAATCGTAATTTGCGAATCGGACGACGTGTATTTAATAGCGTTGTCTAAAAGATTGATTAAAACCTGCACGATAAGCCGAGCGTCCATTTTTGCAAGGAGC
>CACXFJ010000009.1 GCA_902766965.1 uncultured Eubacteriales bacterium
GTAGCGAATTGTCACTACGTGACGCGAAATTCGCAAGCAAGTTGCGAACAAACGGTGCTTTAATTAGAAAGTAAGCCGAAATTCGTCGACAAACGGCAACCGATAGAGGTTGATAAAGAAATAGTATAGAAACACGACAGCTTCGAGCTTGCCTCGAAAATTCGTTCTTTCGGCGAAGCGAAAGAAATTCGCTCCGTCGGAGACGGAAATTCGCTCGGCGTAAGCCGAAATTCGTCAACAGGAGTACTGTGTTAAAGAAGCAAAAGAAAAGTACTACGGAGCTAACGCCGGAACAGGCGGAAATTCAGCGCAAGAAGTACGAATACGTCATTCAGAATAAAAAGACGAGGCAGGCGGTCAAACACCGCAAGGCTGTAAAGTGGTCTGCTATAATCGTCGTTTTATTATTATTGTTGGCGTTGATACCGTTTGCTTTCTACGTTGCCGTCAATAAAATGGTAGAGTATAACAACATGCAGATACTTGTAGAAAGGTCGGGTATCAAAGTGTTGAGTTTGTCCCATTCTCGGGATATGCAACCGGGTAGCGAAGTCATCGAAATCACCGGTCCGGAAAAAATGACGAATACGACTTTCGCAAGCGGCAAGAGTCTTGCGGGCAATACAGCCATCGAGGATAAGTTCCTCGATATTCTCGCCACCGACGGAAGTTTTACTTTCAGAGACGACTATTTCGTAGCCGGTACTTTTTATATGCGGAACGTCTCCGACAAGACGCAGCTTTACGGCGAAAAAATGCATCTCGACAAGGCGACTTTCGGGGCGCAGCACGCTTTGCGTGTTATGGTAGTAAAAAACGATGAAATAAGCGTTTACGCCACGCCGCAAAGAGGTAAAGACAAAGACGGTAACGATATGGTCCTTACCGACGAAGAAGGCAATACTTTGCCCGAAAAAGTAGTGCCTATGAAGCAAAAACCGTATTCCGAAAGGAAGATAGCTTACGACGAAAACGGGAACAGATATATACAAGAAGTGAACGCGGGGGAATACTGGACCTGCAAAAACTTTTACGACGACGAGTACGTCGTAAACACGGAAGGGATAGAAATCGCCCCGGGAGAAATAGTAAAATATACCGTTATTATATGGTTCGAGGGGTACGACGCGCAGTGCGTGGACGATATTCTGAACGGCGAAATAAAATTGTCGATGTCGTTCAGTTGCGCCGAATGATTACGGAGTAAGGAATGAAGAAAGGAGTATTGAGAAAAACGCTTCTTACGACGCTTATACTCGTAGTTTTGCTGGCGGTACTTTCCACGGCGACTTACGCCTGGTACAGCGCCATAAATAGAGCGGGGCTTAATTCCATTACTTTTACCGCATCGTCGGGTACGCTGTCGAGCGCGTTGAAGATAGGCAAGACCGAAACCTCTGCGGAAAGCTATTTATTGCTTACGCCGAGCGAAGAAAATCTTAAACCTATGATACCCAAAATAGCCGCTACGGTAGGCGAAACCACGTTTAACGAATTCCTCGCCTTTACGGAAGCCTACGAAAAGACGGACGAAAACGGGAACAGACTGGTGAATAAAAACGGCGTTGATTGCGAGCCGGTAAGGTTAATGGCGGAAGACAGCGATAAGTTTTACGTCATAAACACGTCGGAGAGCGAAATAAAAGTTAAGGTAAGCTATTCCATTACGAGCAGCTACGACATAGCGAGCAAGGTAAGGATAGCGTTGTTCGAAGGGGGAAGCGGAAGCACGGCGGTATTGCGCGGCATATTCCATCTGACGAACGAGAGCGGAGACGGAATAAAAGTTCATTACGGCAATCTTACCGAGGGCGGAGCCGTCAAAAATCAACCGTATATGACGGGCGTGTATCGCGCGAGCGGCGAAGTAAAAATGACTTTTGCGGCGAACGAGGCGAAAAGTTTTATGGTGATAGTTTGGTTCGACGGGTGCGAAATGCAGGACGTCGACGGAGATAAGGTCACGGACGAGGAGACCGGACGAGAAGAAAATAAAAGTACGAAGTTGTCGATAGTTTTTGAAGACGATTTCGAATAGGTAGGGTATGAAAAAGACAAAAGGGCTTTTGGCGGTTTCTATAATAATGCTTGCGTTGCTACTCGTAGCTTTGTCTACGGCTACGTTCGCGTGGTTTTCGTCGGGCACTTCGGTAAACATAGCCTCCATAGCCTTTACCGCTTCGTCCGATTCCGAGGGCGGCGCGAACGAACTTATACTTTGCTGGGACAAGGACAA
>CACXFJ010000010.1 GCA_902766965.1 uncultured Eubacteriales bacterium
CCGCCCCGAACGTGGTAGCCGTGCCGAAATCGACGGTGATTACCGGTCCGCCGTAGAGTTTATATGCGGCGACGGCGTTTACTATCCTGTCGCTTCCCAATTCGCTGCCGTTGTAGTCTATCTTCATTCCGCATAAGTTTATATGCGTGCTTACGAATATTGCTTTCTTCTTCATATAATAGGAACACATATGTTCCAACGTGTAATTGATGCTCGGCGCGACCGAACTTATTATTATCCCGTCCACGTCGGAAAACGACCTGCCGCTCTGCTTCAACAAGTCGAACAAAACCATTCCGAACTCGTCCGCCGTACGCTTCCCGTCGGTGGCTATACGCCAAGTCGATACCGTCTTGCTCTCGTTGGCAAGTCCGATTTTTATATTAGTGTTACCTACGTCCATTAAAAGTATCATTTTAACCTCATTTACATAAAATTTTACCATAACGCAGAGTTTTAGGCAAGAGAAAAGAATTTTTGTAAACGTTTTTATTTAGATACATATTAGTAAAAGCCGAAATACAAAAAAGCACCCGAAATATCGAGTGCTTTTAATTTGTCGTTAAACCGTTAATTAGTCAACAAGTTCGAGGATACAAGTGGAAGCGTCGTCGCCGCGGCGGTTTCCGGTCTTTATTATGCGGGTATATCCGCCTCTTTGACCTTTTTCTTCCGCTCTCTTATCGTACTTGGGAGCGTATTCTCCGAAGATTTTTTCGATAAGGGGATGGTTGATGTCGGCGGTTCTTTCACGGAAAGTTTCTTTGCTTTCCTTGGCTATTTTCTGTTCCTGCAAGTCGGGGAGCATAGCCATAAGACGTCTGCGCGCGTTCAACTTCGTCGGTCCGTCGTTGGTGAATTCTACTTCTATCTTTTCGTTCTTCTGATTTAATTTGGTTTTGGTTACTTTTACGGTGTCCTGATAAGAATTGATAGCGAGAGTAATCATTTTTTCCGCTACTTTTCTTACTTCCTTAGCTCTTTCAACCGTAGTTTCGATTCTGCCGTTCCAAAGGAGCTGAGCCGCTTGCGAATACACAAGCTCTACTCTTTGGTCGGTTCTCTTACCTAATTTGCGATTTTGTGCCATTTATATCTTTCTCCTTACTCGTCTTTATTATAGAGTCCCAATCCGAAACTCTCCAGCTTCTTGATAACTTCATCCAAGGACTTTCTGCCGAGGTTTCTTACCTTCAACATATCTTCCTCGCTTCTCTTTACCAAATCTTCTACCGTGAATATTCCCGCGCGCTTCAAGCAGTTCAAAGGACGGACGGAAAGGTCCAGTTCTTCTATGCTCATATACAACGCCTTTTGCTGTTCATTGTCGTCCTTGTTGACCAAAATGTCCACGTCGTTCATTTCGTCTACGAGGTTAATGAAGAGTTTGAGGTGATCGTTCATTATTTTTGCGGCAAGACTTATTACCTTACGAGGCGTCGAGGTAGCGTTGGTCTTGACGTTAATCGTCAGCTTGTCATAGTCGATGGACTGTTCTACACGGGTAGCCTCTACGGAGTAGCTGGCGGCAAGTACCGGCGAGAAGAGAGAGTCTATGGGGATATATCCGATAGGCTTCTGAACCACGGGCTTGTTCTTCGGTCCGGAAACGTATCCGCGTCCGGTTCCGACGGTGAGCGTCATATCGAAAGTATAACCGTCTTCCAAAGTGCAGATGAAAGCGTCGGGGTTCATTACTTCCACGTCGGACGGAAGGTCTATGTCCGCCGCGGTAATAACTCCGCCGGTGGACTTAACGAGCTTTACGTCGGTGGGAACGAAGTTTTCTTCGTTGTGAACTTTTATCGCTACGTCTTTCAGGTTAAGGATGATTTCCGCTACGTCCTCTTTAACGCCGGGGACGGTGGAGAATTCATGCTTTACACCTTCGATTTGTATACCTATGATAGCTGCGCCGGGCAAATCCGTGCATAAAATTCTTCTCAGGCAATTACCAATTGTCGTACCATATCCTCTTTCCAAAGGTTCTACGACGAAATTCGCTTCGGAATTTTCGGTTATGATATTTTCCGTTATTTTAGGTTTTGTTATTTCCATCATTATGGCAATTCCTCCTACTATTTACCCTTATTTGGAGTACAACTCGACGATCATATGTTCAGCTATGGACATATCGATATCTTCACGAGTCGGCAAAGCGATGATACTTCCGCTCAAAGTCGCGGGGTTGAATTCCAACCACTTCAAGCTGTTGCTGATTTTCGCGTTCTTCAATTCGGTGAAGAAGGGGATTTCCTGCTTGTTTTCTTTGACTGCGATTACGTCGCCCGCTTTGATAAGGTAGCTGGGGATATTGACGCGTTTTCCGTTTACGGTGATGTGTCCGTGGTTGACGAGCTGTCTGGACTGCGCGCGGCTTACGCCTACGCCCATTCTGTAAACGACGTTGTCGAGTCTTCTTTCCAAAAGAACGAGCATGTTTTCACCGGTAGCTCCACGCATTTTTTCTGCGAGTTCGTAGTATTTATGGAACTGCTTTTCGGTGAGATTGTATATTCTCTTAACTTTTTGTTTTTCACGAAGCTGAATGCTGTAAGGCGTGGGCTTCTTTCTGCTTGCGCCGTGAATTCCCGGCGGGGTCTGTCTCTTTATAAAAGTACATTTTTCGGAGTAACACTTGTCACCCTTCAAAAACAACTTGCATCCCTCACGTCTGCAAAGACGGCAATCGGGTCCTGTATATTTAGCCATTTTCTACCTCCTAATTACAATCTTCTGCGCTTGGGCGGGCGGCAACCGTTGTGAGGAATCGGGCTTACGTCTTTAATCATGGTGATGTCGACTTCGCAAGCCTGGATAGCTCTGATGGACGGTTCTCTTCCCTGTCCGGTACCTTTGATATAAACCTCTACCTTTCTTACGCCGTGCATTTTAGCTTCGTTGACGGCTTTTTCGGTAGCTTGGGTTGCTGCAAACGCAGTCTCTTTACGAGAGCCTTTAAGTCCGAGTACGCCCGCGCTCGCCCAGCTAATCGTGTTACCGACCATATCGGTTACGGTGACGATAGTGTTGTTGTGGGTGGTATGTACGTGTACCTGACCTTTCTCGATACGTTTTAAGTCTTTTCTTTTCTTGATGGTTGATTTTCTTACGGCCATTTCTTATTCCCTCCTATTACTTCTTGGAGCGGCTGACAGCACGCTTCGGTCCCTTACGGGTACGAGCGTTTTGTTTGGTCCTTTGTCCTCTTACGGGGAGACCTTTTCTATGTCTTACGCCTCTGTAACAGCCGATATCTTTCAGCCTTTTGATGTCCATCATTACGTCCCTGCGCAAGTCGCCTTCGACATGCACGTGGTTTTCGATGTAATCACGAATTTTTGCAATCTGATCTTCGCTCAAATCCTTAACTCTGGTGTCGGGATTGACGTCGGTTTCCGCCAAAATCTTGTTGGACGTAACTCTGCCGATACCATAGATATAGGTCAAGCCGATTTCAACTCTCTTTTCACGGGGTAAATCTACACCTGCTATACGAGCCATTAAAAACCTCCAAATGTTTTCTTTTTTTATATATAAATCTGTGAAGTAAACCGTTTTTCGTCGGTTCAGCCGCCTTCACGTTGAACTCAAATTTACCCATACGTCGCCGTATGGGGATTATTAACTGTGATATTATATCACGCTAAAACTATTTTAGCAAATATTTTTAGCCCTGTTTTTGTTTGTGTTTGGGATATTTCGAGCAAATTATCATAACTTTGCCGTTTCTTTTGATTACCTTACACTTGTCGCACATAGGTTTTACCGATGGTCTTACTTTCATTTCTATTATCCTCCTGTCGATTTACGAAAAGTTTTAGCCCTTGTTTCTGTACGTTATTCTGCCTTTGTTAAGGTCGTACGGGCTCATTGCTACCTTAACTTTATCTCCCACGCTTACTCTCACGGTGTGCTGGCGCATCTTTCCGCAAAGATAAGCCGAAATAATGTGACCGTTGGTCAACTTAACCTTAAAATTCGTTCCGGGCAAAATTTCCGTAACTACGCCCTCGACTTCGATTACGTCGTCCTTTGACACTTGCAGTCCTCCTGTTATGAATTGTACCGTCTTAACGCTTCTCTTATTTCCGAGTCGTAAATAACGGCGCCTGTTTTAATTTTTCCGGCTACGCTTTCTATTACGTCGCCGGTTACTTTAACGTGTTTTAGTTTTTTCAGTTTGGCTTTGTCAAGACGCCTTACGTCGCCGTCGACTATTCTGACGAACCCGTCGGATACGATTTCGGTGACTATATAATATCTTCCTTCGTCGCGTCCGGCTCTGCTGTATACTACGGAGCCTATGGTAATCGCTTTTTCCATAACCTCTCCTTATAGCGTCAGTATTTCGACTCCGTCGTCGGTTATTACGACGGTGTTTTCGTAATGCGCGCTGGGACTTCCGTCCGCGGTGACTATCGTCCATCCGTCGGCAAGCTGACAAATTTCTTTCCCGCCGAGATTGAGCATGGGTTCTATCGCGATGGTCATGTTTGCAGACAATCTCATTCCCCTGCCTTCGTGTCCGTAGTTCGGCACGTCGGGGTCTTCGTGAACGGTAGTTCCTATCCCGTGTCCTATAAGCTCGCGAACGACGCTCATTCCGTTGGCTTCGGCGTACGTCTGTATGGCGTGTCCGAGAGTGCCGAGCCTTGCGCCGTCTTTCAAGACCTTGATACCTTCGAAAAAGCTCTGCTTGGTCACTTCCATAAGTTTTCTCTTTTCGGGAGAAACTTCGCCTATCGCGATGGTCCTCGCGGCGTCGGTATGATATCCTTCCAAACCTACTCCGCAGTCCACTTTAAGAAGCATTCCTTCTTTAAGAACTCTCTTTTTCGACGGAATACCGTGAACTATCTCGTCGTCTATCGACGTGCAGAGAGTCGCGGGGAAACCGTCGTAGTGAAGGAACGAAGGTATGGCGTGATTTCTCTTTACGATAAAATCGTACGCTATCTCGTCCAACTCTTTCGTGGTCATTCCGGGCTTGGCGGTCTCTTCGAGAAGTCTGAGCGTATCGCCGAGAATTTTTCCGGCGCGGCGCATTATTTCGATATGTTCCGGCGATTTAACGGTTACCATCGAGTATCCCCACTATTATGGCGAACACTTCGTCGATAGTTTTGTTGCCGTCCACGTCGATAAGTTTTCCGGTGGCTCTGTAATAATCCACTAACGGCGCGGTCTGTTTTTCGTATACCGAAAGACGTTCCTTGACCGTTTCTTCCTTATCGTCCGCTCTCTGATACAACGGAGAACCGCATTTTGCGCATACGTCGGAATCGTACGTCGACACGTGATAACTCTCTCCGCAGGCACACATACGTCTGCCGGCTATACGAGCGGTAACCAAATCGAAGTTTACGTCGATGTTGATTACGTAATCCACGTCGGTAAGTTTAGCCAAAGCTTCCGCTTGAGCTATGGTGCGGGGAAAACCGTCGAGGAGAAAACCGTTTTTACAGTCGTCTTCTTTTATTCTGTCCGCGACTATCCCTACTACCACTTCGTCGGGTACCAACTGTCCTTTGTCGATAAAGGACTTCGCATACTTGCCGAGTTCGGTTCCGTTTTTAATATTAGCACGAAGCGCATCCCCCGTGGAGATATGCGCTATGCCGTACTTGTTTGCTATTTTCGTCGCCTGGGAGCCTTTCCCGGCTCCCGGCGCGCCTAATAAAATCAGTTTCATTATTTCAAGAATCCTTTGTTGTTTTTGATAAGCAACTGGCTTTCCAACTGTTTCTGGAATTCCATTGCGCAGCTGACTATAATCAACAATCCCGTCGCGGAGAACGCGTTGTTGAGACCGAGGGTTGCAAATCCCTGCAATTTAAGGATTAACGAAGGAATCAACGAAACGAACGCGAGGAACAACGCTCCGAACAAGGTAATACGATTGTTTATCTTGCGGAGATGATCGCTCGTGGATTTACCGGGTCTGATACCGGGGATAAATCCGCCGTTTTGCTGAATCATTCTCGCCACGTCGTCGGGATTGAACTGAATCTGCGCGTAAAAATACGAGAAGAATATGATGAGAAGGAACATCCATAACGGATAGAGATGTCCGGTAGCTCCCATCCAGGTGTACCACCAAACGACGAAGTTGTTGGTCGAACCGACGAACTGCATTATCATCTGCGGGAACATAATAAGGCTCGACGCGAAGATGATAGGCATAACGCCGCCGGAGTTTACTTTGATAGGAATAAAGGTGGACTGTCCGCCGTACATCTTGTTACCCTTAATCTGCTTGGCGTACTGTACGGGAATTCTTCTTTCGGACATATCGACGAAAACGATAAGACCGAACAGGAGAATAACCAAAAGTATGAAGCCTAAGAGGTACCATATACCGGTAAGGTCTCCGTCCTTGGCCTGCGAAGGAATGGTGCTGAAAATAGCCTTTCCCAAAGAAGTTCCCATCGAGGACACGATACCGATAAAGATGATGAGAGAAGTTCCGTTACCTATTCCGTATTCGGTAATTCTTTCACCCAACCACATAACGAGCGCGCTGCCGCCGGTAAGGATGATTACTATACAAATCATAGTAAACACTTTGCTGACGCCGTCGGTCGCTCCGAACACGCCGGTGATGTTGCTCTTCCAGCTGAACATAACGCCGATCGCCTGAACAATCGCAAGCAGTATCGCAAGATATCTGGTATACTGGTTGATTTTTTTACGTCCGTCCTCTCCGTCTTTGGACAATTTGTCGAGCTTCGGAATGATTAAAGTCAACAGCTGCATGATAATAAAGGAGTTGATGAACGGTACGATACCCAAAGCGAATAAGGTTCCGTTCTGCAACGAGCCGCCCGTAATCATGCTGAGCATTGTCATAAAATCGTTAGACGAAGCATTGTCCAACACAGAAAGGTTAAGTCCGGGAATCGGCACGAAGCAGCCTAATCTGTATATAAGGAGAAATCCTAACGTGATTAAGAGCTTCTTGCGAATTTCCAGAGTGGTAAATGCATTCTTAAGAGTGCGAAGCATTATAATACCTCTACTTTACCGCCTGCATTCTGAATTTTTTGGGCGGCGGACTCTGTGAATTTATTTGCTTGTACTGTGAGTTTCTTGGTAAGTTCTCCGTCACCGAGCACTTTAAGTCCGTATTCTTCCACTTTGGAGAGAATACCCATTTCCAAAAGCGCTTGCGCGTTGACGACAGCCCCGTCCTCGAATTTTTCTTCCAAAGTCTTGATATTGACGATGGAATATGCCTTTTTGAAATCTGCGTTCTTGAATCCGCGCTTGGGAAGTCTACGGGTCAAAGGCATCGTGCCGCCTTCAAATCCGGGTCTTACGCCGCCTCCGCTACGCGCCCATTGTCCTTTGTGTCCTTTACCGGAAGTCTTTCCGAGTCCGGATCCGATACCTCTACCGAGTCTCTTGGGAGCGGTGACTGCGCCCTGAGCCGGTGCGATAGTGTGAAGTTTCATATCACTCATTTCTATCTGCCTCCTTACTTGACTTCTTCGACCTTAACGAGATGGCTTACTTTTTCTATCATTCCGCGAATGACCGCGTTGTCTTCGTGGATTTTGGAAGCGCCGACTTTGTTAAGTCCGAGAGCTGCGACGGTAGCTTGTTGTTTTTCTACGCGTCCGATTGTGGATTTAATTAACGTTACTTTAATCTGTGCCATTTTTCAATCCTCCTAATCTGCCAAAGTTTCTACCGCTACGCCGCGAGCCTTGGCTACCTGTTCTGCCGTACGCAAGGACGCAAGACCGTTGATAGTGGCTTTTACGCAGTTGATAGGGTTGTTACTGCCGATAGATTTAGTACGGATATCCTTGATACCGGTCACTTCGAGTACCGCTCTTACGGGACCGCCGGCAATAACTCCGGTACCTTCCTGGGCGGGCATAAGTTTTACTTTGCCGCGTCCGTACACGCCTTCGTTCGCGTGGGGGATGGTAGTGCCTACGGTAGAGATGGTGACCATGCTCTTTGTAGCTGCCTTTATTGCTTTCTCGATAGCTTCGGGTACTTCCTTAGCCTTTCCGAGTCCGCAGCCTACTCTGTCCTTTCCGTCGCCGACTACCACGAGGGCTGCAAAACGCATATTGCGTCCGCCCTTAACGACTTTGGTAACGCGGTTGACAGAAACTGTCTTTTTAATCAAATCGTCTTTCGGTTCTCTGCTGAATTTTTCGTTTCTTGCCATACCTTCCTCCTAAAATTTCAATCCGGCTTCTCTTGCGCCGTCAGCCAACGCCGCGATGCGTCCGGTGTAAAGGTATCCGCCTCTGTCGAAAACGACGGCTTCGATGCCTTTTTCTTTGGCTCTCTCGGCAAGAACTTTACCTACGAACTTGCTTGCTTCGCTCTTGGACATATCCTTAATCTGAGCGGCGATTTCCTTTTCTACGGTGGAAGCGGATACGAGAGTGTTTCCGCTGCCGTTGTTGGCGGAGTCGTCGATTATTTGAGCGTAGATGTGATTGAGAGATCTGTAAACGTTCAAACGAGGATGGGTAGCCGTACCGTTTATGTAGAAACGCATACGGTCGTGTCTTGCCTTTCTTATTTCGTTTTTATTAACTTTACTAATCATAGCGCACTCCTTTATTTACCTGCAGTCTTGCCTTCCTTACGGATGATGACTTCGTCGTTGTAACGGATTCCGTATCCATGGTAAGGTTCGGGCTTTCTGATAGCCTTGATGTTAGCGGCGGTCTGTCCGACCAAAACTTTGTCGATACCTTTTACGGTAATTTCGGTAATGGAGGGGCATTCGAACGTGATTCCTGCCGGAGCTGCTACGTTTACGGGGTGAGAAAATCCTACGTTAAGTACGAGGTCTTTTCCTACTACCTGCGCTTTGTAACCTACGCCCGCTATTACGAGTCCTCTCGTATAACCTTTGCTTACGCCTACTACCATGTTGTGGATAAGGGCTCTGTAAAGGCCGTGAGCGGCTTTGGTGGTCTTCATTTCGTTCTTTCTGGTCACTTCTACGTGTCCGTCTACGACGTTGACGCAGATATCTTCGTTTTCGATGACCTGACTGAGAGTACCGAGCTTGCCTTCGACGGTAACTACGTTGCCGTTTACGGTGACTTTGACTCCGTCTTCGATTTTTACGGGTAATCTACCTATTCTTGACATTATAAATTACCTCCTTACCATACGTAGGCGAGGACTTCGCCGCCTGCGCCGAGGGCGCGAGCCTTCTTATCGGTCATAATACCTTTGGAGGTAGATATGATAGCGATACCGAGTCCGTTAAGAACTCTGGGAAGTTCGTTCGCCTTAGCGTAAATACGAAGACCGGGACGAGAGATTCTCTTCAATCCGGAAATAACCTTCGCATAGTTTGCGCCGTACTTCAATTCCATTTCGATACTGTCCTGGACGCCGTTTTCGTCCTTAACTAAAGTCGCGCTCTTGATATATCCTTCTTCCACCAAAATATTGGCGATAGCCATCTTGACGTTGGACGAAGGAACAGTTACTTTCTCGTGTCTTGCGGTCAAACCGTTTCTGATACGGGTGAGCATATCCGCAATCGGGTCTATTATAGCCATTGTTATTACCTCCTTACCAGCTTGCTTTCTTTACGCCGGGGATTTGACCTTTGTAAGCCAACTCTCTGAAGCAAATTCTGCAAATGCCGTATTTTTTCAAGACAGCGTGAGGTCTGCCGCAGATAGAACATCTGGTGTACTCTCTGGTGGAGAACTTCTGCTTCCTTTGTTGCTTGTTAATCATCGCTTTTTTAGCCATCTTTTACCTCCTACTTGGAAAAGGGCATTCCGAGCTGTTTCAAAAGCTCTTTTGCCTCTTCGTCGGTCTTCGCCGTGGTAACGAAACAAATATCGAATCCTCTTACTTTTTCTATCTGGTCGTAAGAAATTTCGGGGAAGATAAGTTGTTCCTTAACACCGAGAGCATAGTTACCTCTTCCGTCAAAGCTGTCCGTGGGTACGCCTTTGAAGTCGCGTACTCGGGGCAAAGCGATGCTGACGAGTTTGTCGAAGAAGTCCCACATTCTCGTGCCGCGCAACGTAACTTTTGCGCCGACGACCATGTTCTGACGAACTTTGAAGTTTGCGACGGACTTTTTAGCCTTGGTTTCTACCGCTTTCTGTCCGGCGATTTTTTCGAGTTCGGATACCGCAACCTGTAAGGATTTAGCGTTGTCCTTGATGTCGCCGAGACGCATGTTAAGGGTTATTTTTTCAAGTTTCGGTACCTGCATTACGTTTTCGTATCCGAAAGTCTTGGTAAGAGCGGCTATTACTTCGGTATTGTATTTGGTCTTTAATCTGTTTACGTATTTATCTGCCATCTTTTGACCTCCTATTCGCTGACGGTAGCGTCACCGCTTACGGGCGCTTCCGCTACTGCTTCTACGGGAGCTTCTACGGGAGCGGCGGCCTTTTTGGTTCTTTTTCTTACGGTCGCCTTCGCTTTCTTTTCTTCTTTCTTCTTGGTTTCCAAAACGGCTCCGCACTTTCCGCATACGCGAACTTTCTTGCCGTCTACCAAAGCGTGTTTTACGCGAGTAGCTTTTCCGCATTCTCCGCAGATGGGCATAACGTTGCTGGCGTCGACGGACTTGTTGATGTTGACGAGACCGCTTACGTCGGTGCTCTTTCTTGCCTTTTTGGCTTTTTTGAGCTGACCGATTTCTTTGCCTTCGATGATTACTCTGCCGTTATCTGCGTTTACCGCTACTATCTGAGCGGTCTTACCCTTGTCCGCGCCTGCGATGACTTTTACGAAATCGCCTTTCTTAATACTTAATTTCATCGTCTACCTCCTACAGAACCTCGGGAGCGAGGGAGATAATCTTCATATAGTCTTTATCTCTCAACTCTCTTGCGATCGGCCCAAAGATACGAGTGCCGCGGGGGTTTTTGTCGTTACCGATAATTACTGCCGCATTGTCGTCGAACTTGATGTGAGAACCGTCCGCTCTCATTATACCTTTATGAGTTCTGACGATGACAGCCTTAACTACGTCGCCTTTCTTAACGGTGCCGTTGGGGGAAGCGGACTTAACGCTCGCTACGATTACGTCGCCGATGTTTCCGCTTCTGACGTAGGAACCGCCGAGAACTCTTATACACATTATTTCTTTCGCGCCGGAATTATCGGCTACTTTTAATCTGGATTGTGGTTGTATCATTCCGACCTCCTATTATTTAGCCTTTTCTATAATTTCGGCAAGACGCCAGCACTTATCTTTGGAGATAGGTCTGGTTTCTACAATCCTTACCTTGTCGCCTATACCGCACTGATTGAGTTCGTCGTGCGCCTTAAACTTCTTGGTACGGGTAATATACTTCTTGTAAAGAGGATGCTTTACCTTTCTTACTACGGCTACCACGATAGTCTTGTCCATTTTGTCGCTGACTACCAAGCCTATTCTCGATTTTCTGAGATTTCTTTCCATTGTCACTTATCCTCCTATTTCTTCGCAGCCTTTTTAGCTTTCTTAACCGGTTCTGCGCTGATGCCGAGTTCGCGCTGGCGAAGTATGGTCTTTACCTTCGCGATGTTTCTCTTGCATTCTACCATTACAGCAGGGTTGGAAAGCTGGTTGGTAGCGTGTTTGAAACGGAGATTAAACAATTCTGCTTTCAATTCGTTCAATTTGTTGTTGAGTTCTTCCGTACCCATTTCAAAAAACTTTATCGCTTTCATTATTCTTCTTCGCCCTCCGCTACTTCGTCTTTCTTCATAAACTTGCACTTGATGGGGAGTTTGTTAGCGGCGAGACGCAACGCTTCTCTCGCTATTTCTTCGGTGACTCCTGCCATTTCGAACAATACTCTGCCGGGCTTAACTACTGCTACCCAGTATTCCGGGCTACCTTTACCGGAACCCATTCTGGTTTCTGCCGGTTTCTTCGTGATGGGCTTGTGCGGGAAGATGTTTACCCAAACCTGTCCGCCACGCTTGATGTATCTGGTCATAGCTACACGGGCAGCTTCAATCTGGTTGCTGGTAATCCAACTGGGTTCCTGCGCGACCAAACCGTATTCGCCGTAGGCAATTATGTTACCCTTATTGGCTTTACCGGTCATTCTGCCTCTGTGCTGTTTTCTTCTTTTAACTCTCTTAGGCATTAACATTGCGAGTTTCCTCCTTTACACCTTGCTTGGTGAAAACTTCACCTTTGTATATCCATACCTTTACGCCGATGGCGCCGTAAGTGGTATGAGCGATGGCGAAACCATAGTCGATGTTGGCTCTGAGCGTCTGAAGAGGAATACTTCCTTCGCTGTAATGTTCGCTTCTCGCTATTTCTGCTCCGTCAAGACGTCCGCTTACCATGGTCTTGATACCCTGAGCTCCGCTCTTCATTGCTCTGCCCATTACCTGGCGCATAGCTCTACGGAACTGGATTCTCTTTTCGAGGTTGGCGGCGATGCTTTCGGCGGCAAGCTGAGCGTCGATATCCACTTTCTTGACTTCGAGAACGTTTATATTGACGATTCTGCCGGGAACGATTTTTTCTACCGACTTCTTGATGTCCGCGATTCCGCTCGCTTCTTTACCGATAGCGACGCCGGGACGTCCGCAGAACATATTTACGGTGATGGTGTTTGCTGCGCGTTCGATAGCTATTTTGCTTACCGCTGCGTTAAAATAGGCTTTTTTCAGAGTTTTTCTGATTTTGTCGTCTTCGGCAAGGAATTTACCGAAGTTCTTTTTATCGGCATACCACTGGGTATCCCAACCGTTGATAACTCCTACTCTTAAACCGTGCGGATTAACTTTCTGACCCATTTTGTATACCTCCTATTTATTCACGACGTCGAGTACGACGGTGATGTGACTGGTTCTCTTCAAGAGTCCGCCGGCTCTGCCGTGAGCCATCGGGATGTATCTCTTAAGGGTGGGACCCTGGTCTGCGTAACATTCGGCGACGTAAAGTTCGTCGGTGTTGAGACTGAGGTTGTTTTCCGCATTCGCGCCCGCGCTCTTTACTACTTTGAGGATAGGTTCGGACGAAGACTTGTTAAGGTTTTCGAGGATACCTACCGCTTCACGGTAGCTCTTTCCGCGGATAAGGTCGAGCACCGCTCTTACCTTATACGGAGAAATACGAATGTATTTTGCCGTAGCGTGGGGACGCTTTTCTGCGTTTTTCGCTCTTTCAACTGCTTTATAATAAGTTTTTCCCATTGCTTACCTCCTATTTCCCTGCGGACGTTTTGCTTCCGGCGTGTCCACGGAAAGTTCTGGTGGGGGCAAATTCGCCCAACTTTAATCCGACCATATCTTCGGTGATATATACGGGAACGTGCTTCTTTCCGTCGTGGACGGCTATGGTGTGTCCGACGAATTCGGGGAATATTGTGGAGGCACGGGACCAAGTCTTGATAGGTTTCTTTTCGCCGCTGGCGTTCATAGCCAAGATTTTCTTCTTGAGGCTTTCATGCACGTACGGTCCTTTCTTAATAGATCTGCTCATTTGCTCCTCCTGCTTAGTTTATACGCTTAATAATAGACTTGTTGGAATTCTTGTTCTTCTTGCGAGTCTTGTAACCGAGAGCCGGCTTGCCCCAAGGAGTAACAGGTCCGGGCATACCGACGGGGCTCTTGCCTTCGCCACCGCCGTGGGGGTGGTCGCACGGGTTCATAACTACGCCGCGAACGGTAGGTTTAACGCCCATATGTCTTTTACGTCCGGCTTTACCCAAACTTACGATTTCGTGTTCGAGATTGCCTACCTGACCGATAGTAGCTCTGCAAGCGAGAGAAACGTATCTCATTTCGCCGCTGGGCATACGAAGGGTGGCTTTGTTGTTTTCCTTAGCCATAAGCTGAGCCGCGCATCCCGCGCTTCTTGCTATCTGTCCGCCGCGTTTGGGTTGAAGTTCTATGTTATGAACCATCGTACCTACGGGGATGTCGGCAAGGCACAAGCAGTTGCCGGCTTTGATGTCCGCGCCTTCTCCGCTTAAAATAACGTCGCCTACGTTAAGTCCGAGAGGAGCGAGAATGTATCTCTTTTCTCCGTCGGCGTACGCTACGAGAGCGATGTTCGCGGAACGGTTGGGGTCGTATTCGATGGTCTTAACCGTTGCGGGGATACCGTCTTTGTTTCTCTTGAAATCGATTATACGATATTTTTGTCTGTTGCCGCCGCCGATGTGTCTTACGGTGATTCTGCCGTTCGCGTTACGTCCGCCGGAATGGTTTTTGCTTTCGAGCAAAGATTTTTCGGGCTTGGTAGCGGTGATTTCAGCAAAGTCAGATACGGTAAAGAATCTGCGCGCCGGACTGGTCGGTTTATATCTTTTAATACCCATTTTAGTCCTCCTTTACGACAAGCTTTCGAAGAATTCGATAGCCTTGCTGTCTGCGGTAAGTTTGACGTACGCTTTCTTGAAAGAAGAACGTCTTCCTTCGGTTCTGCCCATACGTTTTACTTTACCGTCGTAATTCGTTACGTTAATTCTGTCGACTTTAACGTTGAATACTTCTTCGACCGCTTTTTTGATTTCGGTCTTGGTCGCCTTTGCGTTTACTATAAAGGTATAGTCTTTAAGGCTTATACCGCTATAACTTTTTTCGCTCAATACGGGCTTAATAATTATATCGTAGCTGTTCATTATGCCTCAACCTCCTCTATTTTCTTAACGGCGTCTACGGTAAGGAACAACTTGTTGCATCTTACCACGTCGGTAACGTTAAGGAGTTCCGCCGTGCAAACCGCAGCGTCTGCGAGATTGCGGGTAGCGCGAACAACGTTTTCGTTAGCGTCGGCGATTACGAACAAAGCCTTCTTGCCTGCGTCGAGTTTGTTGCAGATTTCAGCCATAAGACGGGTCTTTGCTTCCGCTAATTCGAGCGATTCCAAAACCACTATCTCGTTCTGTCTTACTTTTTGGCTCAATGCGCTTACGAACGCCTGAGTTTTCATTCTCTTGTTGATTTTCTTGGAGAAGTCTCTGGGCTTCGGCGCGAATACGATACCGCCGTGTTTCCACTGCGGAGCGCGGATACTGCCCTGACGAGCGCGTCCGGTGCCTTTCTGACGCCACGGTTTGATACCGCCGCCGCGAACTTCGGTTCTGGTCAAGGTGCTTTTGGTGCCTTGACGCTTGTTTGCGAGCTGCGCTACCACTACCTGGTGAATGAGAGCTTCGTTGTATTCCGCTCCGAAGACCGCGTCGCTTACGATAAGAACGCTTACTTCTTCGCCTTTGGTATTAACTACTTTTAATTCCATTTGTTACCTCCCTTACGCTCTGACGAGAACGAGACTGCCTTTCGCTCCGGGGATACCGCCCTTGATGAGCAAAAGATTTCTTGCTGCGTCTACGCGTACGACTTCAAGGTTCTTTATCGTGACTCTTTCGTTACCGTACTGACCTGCCATGTGCTTGTTCTTGAACACGCGGCTGGGGTCGGAGTTAGCGCCCATAGAACCTACGCTTCTGTGAATAGGACCGGTACCGTGAGTCATGGAGCCGATACGCTGCGCGTTCCATCTCTGGATAACGCCGGTATAACCTCTACCACGGGTGGTTCCGATGACGTCTACCTTGTCGCCTTCTACGAACGCGTCGCAGGTAATAACCTTGCCTACTTCGTATCCGGAGCAATCGTCCAAGCGAAGCTCTCTCAAAGCGCGCTTAGCGGTGACGTCGGCTTTCGCATAGTGACCTTTCAGAGGAGCGGTCACGTTCTTTTCTTTGATATCGCCAAAAGCAACCTGAACGGCGTCGTAACCTTCCTTAGCGACGGTCTTGACCTGAACTACGGGACAGGGACCTGCTTCTACTACGGTCACGGGAATCATGGTTCCGTCCGCGGTGAATATTTGGCTCATACCTAACTTTCTGCCTAAAATAGCTTTCTTCATTATATAAGCCTCCTATTATAACTTTATCTGGATATCGACGCCTGCGGGCAAATCGAGTTTCATCAACGCGTCCACGGTCTTGGAAGTGGAGTTGTAGATGTCGATAAGTCTCTTGTGCGTTCTCAACTCGAACTGCTCACGAGAATCTTTGTACTTGTGAGGAGCGCGTAAGATAGTTACGATTTCCTTTTCTGTGGGAAGCGGTATCGGTCCGGAAATGCTCGCGCCCGTACGCTTCACTGCGTCGACTATCTTCGATGCCGAAGAGTCGATGAGATTGTGGTCATAAGCTTTTAACTTAATACGAATTTTTTGACCAGCCATTGTTTTACCTCCTGTTTTTTACCTAACTTTCACACTTATCCGCGTGTGTCGAGCTGTCTTTTAATAAAAGGTTTTGCAACCTTTTATCTCAGTTAGTCGCAGTCGTCGTGCGTCTGCGTAAGTCCGTGGAAACTATCCGACGTGTCGGTAACCTCCCACATCTACCCTAATAACAGCCTTAATATGGTATCACGGAAATTCAATCAAGTCAAACGTTTTATCAATGATTTTCTAAAAAAACGATATTTTTTTCGTCGGTCGCCAAACGGCTTCTTTCCCTTCGATTTTGTCGCGAAAATTTAAGTTTATTGCGAAAATACGGCGGTATTTATTCCTTGCCCGAACTTTTTTCTTTGTCGCGGGCGGCTTCGTCGGAATGATTTTTTTCGTATTCCGCGAGGGCCTCGTTTTTGATATACTCTTCCACCGCGCGCTTTTTTATTATAGCTATTTTTTCTTCCGCCGTCAATTCTTTTCCTTCCGCTTCGTTTTTCTCCGCGGGAGATTTAATGACGGTGACGAGCCTTATTATGAGACACACGAGCAAGAACAAGAGCGGCAAAACCAGTAAAAGAGCGAACCCCGCTCCCGATTTGAAGGCTTTAAGTATCCACGAAATAACCGCCGATTTTTTTACCATAACGGCGTTGACGTCGGACACTTTAACGGGGGCGTCGTCGGTAGCTCCCGCTTTATCGCCCCTCGTTACTATCGCGTAAGAAGAGAGATTTTCGTCGTAATAAACCCCTTTTACTATGCGGTGAGTGATAAGATTACCCGCAAGAACGCCGCTCGTAGCGGTATAGGTGACTACCTTCCCCTCGGTAAGCGCGGCGACATCGGTCACCTTTTTGCCGACGATGACGTCGCCCGGAGATATGTACGGAGTCATCGAATCGGTCACGACGTAAAAAAACCTGTATCCGAAAAGGGTGGGCGTCTTGCGCTGTCCGAGTTGAACGAACACGCTCGTAAGACAAACGAGGACAATTACGAATATCACGGCAAGGGTTGCCGTGACTACTCTGTTGATTATCTTTTTGGCTTTGTTTTTATCCATTACTTTTTGCTGTCTCTTTTGTCTTTTCTTTCTTGCTTTATTCTCTTGCGCATTTCTTTACGCAATTCTTTTCTTTCCTTTATTATAGCGTCCTGTATTCCCGGTTCGGTGCGGAAACGGTATGCTATTTCGAGCATCTTACGCATATGCGCCAACTCGTCGGCGTAAAGATTGTCGGAAAACCCTTTTTCGAGCTTTCTCAACACTTTAGCGACTTCTCGCTCGTTTGAGAGAATAGCTTCCATCTCTTTCCTTTCTTTCTCGCTTATTACCGCAAGACTTTGTTTTATTCCGAGGTCGCGGGCTACCTGCCACTCGTTGAGCCAGTATTCCTGACTTTCCTGCTCCATTCGTTTCAACGCGCTTTCTTTTTCTTCCGCTATTCTTACGGCGGACGCCTTGTCCTCTTCGGTGACCTTTCTTATAGCCTCTCTCTCGGCTTCTCTCGCCGCCGCTTTCGCTTCTTGGTCGGCGTTGTATTCTATGTTTTTGCGTCTGCTTTCTTCAAGCGACTTTTCGCGGGCGTTGAATTCCGCTATCGCCCTGTCGTAATCCTTTTGCGTCTCTTCGAGAATTCTCCTCGCTTCCGCCTGTTCCGCCTTGAACGCCGCCGTCTTCTCCTCTTCGACTTTAAGTACGTTCTCCCAGTAAAGCCTGTTCTCTTCGTCAAGCCTTTTCTGTTCCGCTTCCTTTTCGGCGGCTTCCCTCTCGGCTTTTTCGGCGGCAAGACGCAACTCTTCTTCTTTCTTTTTGAGAAGTTCCAGCTCCCGTTTTCTCAAATCTTCGGTCTTACGGATTTCCAGCCTCTTGCGGGCTTTTTCCGTCCGTTCCTTTCTCGCCTTGTCCTTTTCTTCTCGCAAAGCGAGCCTTTTGGCTTCCCTTTCGGCTTTCATTTGTTCGAGAATGAGCTTTTGCTTTTCGAGGCTCTTTTCCTGCGCGTTTATTATAAGGAACTGTCTTATAACCCTGTCGAGAGCGGAATTCAACTTTTTAAGGTCGGTCATGGAAACGTTATTTTCCGCGGGTATCTTCTTATATATGGTCCTTATCTGCGATAAATCGAGTTTCAACGACGGAAAATCGTCGGGAACGTAATCGTCTATGTTCTTCGTGACGTACTGGTCGACTATTACCTGCTGCTTTTTCTTCGCGCTTTCCAGACTGTCGCTCGCTTCGTGCGTGTTGGCGATAGACTGCATAAGGACGGTGTTAAGATAAATCATCGCCCTGTATTTGTCGGCGATTATCGGGTTCATCTCTACCGTTTCGGTGGAAGTTTCTATCTTATAATCGTTCTTTTCGTTGGTTTCTATGTACTGCCACAGTACGAGAGCCTTCTTGAAGTCCGGGTTTTTCAAAATTACGTTGGTACGCTGTATAGGCGGTCTGACCAACGCGCAGGAACGCATTTCTCTCGCGAACGGACTCGCCAAGAAGTCGGAAATAATCTGATTTATTCTCGCGATACGCTCTATATCCGACGGTCCGCCGCCCCCCGACTTTTTTACCACGGCGTCGAATGGGAAGTTGGCGTTGCCGCTCATTTTGTACCTGACTTTACTCTTGTCGACGGAAAATTCGCTTTCCACGTCCACCCCTAATTCGCCCGACTGCATCATGGCGCTCTTTATTGCCGCGCTTCGCCTGTCGATAAAGTCCTTGACTTTCAATAAAAGGGTGTAAATAAAACGGTTTTCGTACACTTCGAAACTTTCTTCTTTCGAGGTGTTAAGAATTTTAGACGGTATTACCATTCCTTCTTTCGTCACCGACGAAATGAGGTTGGTGTGCTGACTTAAATGCTTGACGGATTCTACCGAGATGCTTCGGGCGAGCGAAATATCCACTATGTCTTCTTCTATTACGATAAACTTTCGAGGATTACGCACGATATTGTCGAGGGAAACTATACAGTCCTCGATAGCGCCTATCCATTCGGTGGAATAGTTCTTTTTGGTATAAACCTGCGATATCTTGAAATCGTTTTTTCCCTCTTCTATACTCTCGATATACTTCGGGTATAAATCGTTCTGTTTCAGAAGATTGAATATTTGATAGACGATTTCCTCGTAAACCCTGTTGCTTGCCATTTATATCCTTATATATTAGAAGAGTTTTTTCAAGCGGAGAAGATATTCTTTACATTCGGTCATATTCTCTTCGCCGAAATGGTCGGACAGATACTGAATGTAATCGTCCACTTCGTCTCTTATGTACGCAAGGTTCAGCGATTCGAACTTACGCAAAATCTTGTTACACAAAACGTAATCCAACCCGTCTATCTCGGTGCCGCCGCAAGCGACGTATACGGGAACGAACTCCCTTAACTGCTTAACGATACGGTTACCGAACGCAAGACGGAAATGCTCGATAACGTAATTGTCCATTTCTTCGAACTTTTTTAGGTTCTCGTCGCTTACCTTATGTTCTTCCTGCGCTTTCTTGAAAAGGCTTTCGAGATAAGTATAGTCTATCGGCAACGCTTCGGTAAGCGGAGCGTCGAAAGGCGCGGCTTTGCTGTTAATGTTAATCGGCATACCACGGTCGTAAACTTTATCCGATATGGCGAAGGTACTGTCGTCGTTGTTTGCCGTGCCTACGTACCACATGTTTTGCGGCAGGGAGAAACGCCCTTTTTCTATATGTTTCGGGTCGCTCGGCCAACCGCTCGGAACAAGGTCTACTACCCATTGATCGCGGGAGGGCATTTCCAGAATGGACAACATTTCCGCGAAGTAGTATTCCACACGCGCTATGTTCATTTCGTCGAGTATGGTTATGTACACGTTTTTGTTATAGGTAGCGTCGTACATCGCTTTAAGAACTTCGGTTTCGTTAAATCTCTTCGTAAATTCGTTGAAGTATCCGAAAAGTTCGGTACGGTCACGCCAGGACGGCTGTACCGACGCTATCGTGGTCGGATTCTGCAAAAAGTGTCCGAGACATTCGGGAAGAGAGGTTTTACCTGTACCGGATATACCTTGAAGAATAATAAGTCTCGTGGTAGCGAGCGAAGAGAAGAACAGCCTTATTATCTTCGGCTCGTAATAAAGTTTACGCCAGGGACGGTCGGGGTTGTTCGCGGCGTAGTTTCTGAACCTGTCGCAAATCTGCTCCAACGAAAAGTCGTAACAGGTAAATTCCCTTTCCTTGTATTCCGGGTTGGCGTAATAGTTGTCGACTTCGGTAAGTTTGTAGAAACGGCTTTCCCCTTCCTTCTTTTCCGAAGAAGTGTCCTCGCCTTCTTCTCCTTCGATTATATCGTACCCTTGATAAGCTACTTTAAGTCCTAAAATTCTGTCCTTTTCTTTCGTGGTCTTAATAAGCTCTTTACGCAAAGTTTCTATCTCGTCCACGAGGTCCTGATTGAGAACTTTATCGCCGAAAATCTTCTTCGTAAG
>CACXFJ010000011.1 GCA_902766965.1 uncultured Eubacteriales bacterium
AGTAAAGAACTCGATATGATTTTTACTTTCGAACACGTCAACGTGGATACGTATTTTCAGGCTCTGCCGAGAAAGTTCAATCTCGTAAGGCTCAAAAAGATATTCGAAAGGTATCAAAAAGGTTTGCATAACGTGGGGTGGAACAGCCTTTACTTTGAAAATCACGACCAGCCGAGAAGTATTTCCCGTTTTGTCGGCAAGTACGGCGACAAGAGAGATTACGCCGCGAAGATGCTCGCAGTCGCTCTCTATATGATGCAAGGGACAGCTTTCGTTTACGAAGGACAGGAAATCGGTATGGCTAACTACCCGTGGAAAAAACCCGAAGAAATGCAGGACGTACTGTTCACGTACATTAACGCGGTCATCGACAAAATAAAAATAGTGCCGTGGGCGAAGAAGATAGCCTTTAAGGTAATGAAGACCAGAGCGAGAGACAACGGCAGAACGCCTATGCAGTGGAACGACGGCGAAAACGCAGGTTTCACCACCGGCAAACCGTGGATAGCGGTAAACCCCGATTACGTCGATTACAACGCAGAGAAAGAAGCGAGAGATCCCGACTCGATATTGAGCTTTTATAAGCAGCTTATAAGATACCGCAAAGGCAACGAAGTTGTAATAAACGGCGATTTCAAGCAGTATTATCCGAAGAGTAAGGATATATTCTGCTACGAAAGGGAGTATAACGGAAAGAGATTGTTTGTAATAACCAACTTCAAGAACAAAGAAGTGGAATTCAGACTTCCCGAAGAGGTGAGTTATACCACCTGCAAAGTCGGATTGAGCAATTACAAGGAGGATACGGTTCTTAAAGATATGATCTTAAAGCCTTACGAGGCTATCATATTCGAACTGGAATAATATGGCTTTATTGGAAGTAAAAAACGTATCGAAAGTATATTCGAAAAGCAAAAAGAACAAGGGCGGCAGTTTGACCGCCCTTGACGACGTATCGTTCACCCTCGACAAGGGAGAAGCGCTGGGACTTATCGGTCCTAACGGCGCGGGGAAAAGCACCCTTATCAAGTGTATAACGGGACTTGCAACGCAGACGTCGGGAGAGATTACGATAAACGGTTACGACACGAAAAAACAACGCGTCAAGTCGATAAAAAAAGTCGGCGCGATAATAGAATCGCCCGATATGTACAAGGACTGGACGGCGATGGAAAATCTTTTGTATTTAGCCGACTTATCGATATCCAAGGAAGAGGGACTCGACAAAAACGGCGTAAAAGAAAGGGTGGAAAGTTTGCTTAAACTCGTCAATCTTTACGACCGCAGGAACGATAAAGTATACAAATACTCTCTCGGAATGAAGCAAAGGCTCGGCATAGCGCAAGCGCTTTTATCTAAACCCGAATTTCTCATTCTCGACGAACCCGCCAACGGTCTCGATCCCGAGGGGATAAAGGAAATAAGAGATATAATACGACATCTGGCGAAAGACCTTGATATGGCGGTACTCGTCAGCAGTCATAACCTTTCCGAATTGCAGCTTACCTGCGACCGTTTTCTCATCATAAAGAAAGGTAAAATTTTAGCCGACATTAAGGCGGACGATATCGTTAAGGGCGGCACCACGGTAGTAATACAGGTGGACGACGCAGTGAAAGCGATAGACGTGCTTAAATCGGAATACGATATAACCGCCCGCCACGAAGGCGACGGGAAACTTATAGCCGACACCGAGATAGCCACGGGCGACATAACGAAGACCCTTATTCTTAACGGCGTGACGGTCAACGGAATAACCGTGAAAGAAAATACTTTGGAAGAAACGTTCCTTTCGGTAACCGAAGATAAGAAAAAGGATACCGATAAAGAGTTTTTATCCGCAAACGGGACCGCAATCCCGACGGAAGATTCCGAAACGGGAAAGGAGGATAAGTAAATGTTCGGCAAACTGTATTTAGGCGAATTGAAGAAACTTGCCCGTCCGAAAGCGCTCATTACCTTAGCCGTTCTTTGCGTGGCTTTGTTTATAGTTTTCGTAATAATTTACAATATGCAGATAGAAGAACCGTTGAATACGCTCCGCGAAGCGGCGGAAAGCACGGAAAATTTTACGGAGGCGACGGGAGACGGCGTTTTCGATTACTATCAGGACTACATCTCCGCGGCGACGCCCGAAAACGTGGACGAGCTTATCGCGGAATTGAACGAGACGAAAAAGACGTATGAAGAACGCAATAAGAAAAAAGAGACCAAAGGGCAGTACGGAGCGGCTATAAAAGAACTTCGATGCGGAATAGCGATGCTCGAATATATGAAAGCTCACAACGTATACGGTAAAAATCTCAACGTAGAAGGTTATGCGAGTTATTACGCGGTAAAGAACGCCGAATCGTTCGCATTATACTATTTCAGAACCATAGCGGCGATACTTACTATATACGGAATAGTTATGGCGGCGGGATTGTACGCCGACGAGTACGCGAGAGGCACGATAAAGCTCGTAATGCTCCGTCCCGTCACGAAAAATCAGGTCACGACGGCAAAACTTCTCGCGTTGTTTACCTATATATTGGGAATTCTCGGCGTAGCGTCGCTTTTAGGATACGCCTACGGAGCGATAGCCTACAAGTCGGTGTCCGCAGAGAAAGTCTACGTCGTCTTTAACGCAAGCAGCGTGTTCGCCTGTACCGTAGGCGGAACTGTGTTATATAAAATGTTTTTCGCCGCCGTAAAGGTTTTGTCCTTTGCGTCGTTGAGTTACGCCATAGGCACGATATTGCGGAAAAAAACGCCCGCTATAATTTTATCGTTTATAGTTTACCTCGGAATAATTTCGGCTTTGTTTACGATTTTCGGCGGAGAGAGGTTTTTGTTCAGCACAAATACCGATTTGTCCGTGTATTTCGGATTCGGAGTGGGCGAATATATAAACGGCGGCAACTTCTTTCTCGCGTTGCCTTTGCTCGTAATTTATCTCGCCGCGATAATTTCGTCGACTTATCTCGTCGTAAACAAGAGAGACGTCATCTGATAGGAGAAGGGATTTTTACTAATGAAGAAACAGGCTAAAAGAACCGTATATTTTCTTGCCCGCACGGGGGTTATTGCGGGAGTATACGCCGGACTTACCATTGCGCTCGCTCCCATTTCCTACGGGGCGGTACAGTGCAGAATAAGCGAAGCCCTGACCATATTGCCATTGTTTTTCCCGGAGGCGATACCGGGACTTATTATAGGATGTCTGATAGCGAATATTTATTCGGGATTTTGGGCGGATATGGTTTTCGGCACGCTTGCCACAGCGATAGCCGCGGTGTTGACTTATCTTATCGGCTTGGTGTATAATGGAAAAGCTAAGCCTTTTCTCGGGGCGATACCGCCTATTGCGGTCAACGCTATCGTGTTGCCGCTGATATGGCTGCTGTTCTCGTCGGACGCCGCATATTGGTTGAATATGGGCACGGTGGCGGCGGGGCAAGCCGTTGCGGTCCTTGCCGTCGGGATACCGCTTTATTACGGAATAGCGAAGACGCCGTTGGTTAGGTTCGCTACCGTTAAGCCGTCGGCTGACGACGAAAAGAAGCAGCAAAACGAAAAGGACAACGGACAAAAGGAGAGAACGGACGAAGATGACCGACAGTAACGTGTTCAGCGGTCGTAGCGGTGTAGCTAAATTTCTCAATTCATACGGATTTATTTGGATACTTGCCTTGATTACGTTCGTGTTTTGGTTTACGAAACAGGACGTGGCAGGGCTGATCGTTATTTTCACGATTATGGCGGCGGTGTTGGTTCTTTGCGAGGACGCGACCCCCGTTATCGCGTGCTTTACCTTTATGTTCTTTATTTTCAGCAAGGACAATATGTCTTTGGCGGGGAAAGAACCGTGGTTTGCTATGCTTATCCTGCCGTTAGGCGGATTTATTTACAATATTTGTAAGTACAAAGTAAAAAAATTCACTATGGGCGGATTTTCTTTCGCCATTCTTTTGGCTCTCATTCCGTGGTTGTTTCAAGGAATAGGGGTAAAGGGTCGCAATCCGACGCAAGCCTTTTTGGCTATCGGCGTGGCGATAGCTTTCGTTGCGGTCTATTTCCTTATATATATGACTTCGAGAAGGCGGGGAAAGAACCTTACCGAATACGTGGCACAGATTTTTCTCGCGTTGGGGGTAATGATAGCGATAGAGATTATCGTTTATCACCTCAGAATCAAGGATTATTTATTTGAAGATTACTACACGAGGTTAGGTTGGGGTACGAGAAATCCCGTTGCGGCGGTGTTCGCGATGGTTATGCCGGTTACTTTCTTCTATTCGACTAAAAAAAATAAGTTCAGTTTCCTTTTTATCGTTCTCGGAATAGTGGAGTATATCATAATCCTGCTGTTGCAGAGCAGAGGGGTTACGCTCTTTGCCACCGTTGCGATGCCCGTGCTTATCGTGTACAGTATGCTGTGTTCGGAAAGGAAACTCGCTAATATAGTAACTTGCGGCGTGTTCTTTATCGTACTTATGATAGTTCTGCTCTTCAAGAAGGAAATAATATTCAGCCTATTGGAGAGGCTCATTAAAAGCAAATTCGACGAAAACGGACGTAAACCGCTATGGGAAGCGGGGGTTCGGCTGTTTGTCGAGCATCCTATCTTCGGCGTGGGCTTCGACTATCGTGAACCGATTTATTTTCAGGTCGCGAGATATACCGACGGACCCACGTATCTGCACTCAACCTTTATTCAGATTTACGCCGCTCTCGGTATCGTGGGCGGAATAGCGTACGCTTATCTTTACTATTGGCGTTACAGAATAGCATTCACCGATTTGAACAATTGCAAGTTCGCGATACTCGTAGGCTTTATCGTGTTCGAGTGTTATTGTTTTATCGACACCGTTTACTTCCAACCCGTAGGTTACTTCCTCATGATGATAGCGAGTATGTGTATGGAAAAGGACCTCGATAAGGAGCAAGTCACGCCGCTCGTTTTTACGGGAGTGGAAAAACTGCAATTGAAACGGAAAATGGTAATAGCGAAAGAATAACGCGAGTTGCCACTTCGTGGCGTGAATTTCCGCCGTAGGCGGAGGGAATTGCCCTTACGGGCGTGAATTGCCACTTCGTGGCGTGAATTTCCACTCCTATCGGAGCGGAGGTAATTGCCAAAATCAAAGATTTCGGCGTTATGGATAATTTAGACGAATTTCAAAGCTATGCTTTGAGCGAATTCACCGCTTCGCGGTAGCGAATTTCGGCAAAGCCGAACGAATTTCAAAACCGTCGGTTTTGAGTTAAGGATATAAAGTATATGACGGAATAGGCGTGCGTTCTATTCCGTTTTTATCTGTATATAGGGTTTTGTATATCTCGCCCACCCACCCTAATGGGTATTTTTATCCTTATGTAAATAAAGTCTATTCAAGTAATATGTTTTGTTGAGAAAGATTTACTCTGTTAAATTCGGATAAGGGGGAACATTATGAGGAAAGGGGTTTATTAAGGGGGC
>CACXFJ010000012.1 GCA_902766965.1 uncultured Eubacteriales bacterium
CCACTCGTTATGCGGGATTTTTCCGCAGTCACGAAGTTTAGTGCGGAAAAATCTTAATCCGCATAAGTCGGACTCACAGGGAAGCAAGACAAGTCCGTCTTGCTTGTCAGAGCATAAAAATAGTTTTTACTTCTCATCAAACTATTTTACAGAAACAATATGGTGAATAATGGAATTAAGGGGGCATCGCTCCAAGCCCCCTTAATAAACCCCTTTCCTCATAATGTTCCCCCCTATCCGAATTTAACGAAGTATATCTTTCTCAACAAAACATATTACTTGAACGAACTTTATTTACATAAGGATAAAAATACCCATTAGGGTGGGTGGGCGGGATATACAAAAACCTATTTACAGATAAAAACGGAATAGAACGCACGCCTATTCCGCCTTAATCTTTATATCCGTAACTCAAAACCGACGGTTTTGAAATTCGTTCGGCTCTGCCGAAATTCGCTACAGCAAAGCGGTAAATTCGTTCCGCCTACGGCGGAAATTCGTTTAATTCCCGTTAGGGCAGTTAACGCCACGCAGTGGAAATTCACAATTCTATCTTCCCCCGTCTACCCTTATATCCTGTCCGGTAACGTAGCTCGATTCGTCCGATAAGAGGAAGGCTATTACTTTTGCTACTTCTTCGGGGTAGCCTATTCTTCCGAGGGATATGGTTTGACAAAAGTCTTTCCTGTCTTGTTCGGTATAGATGGAGGTCATTCGAGTGTCGATAAAGCCGGGGGATACGCTGTTTACTCTTATTCCCGACAAGCCTAATTCCTTCGAAAGAGCTTTTGTGAATACGGATACGCCGCCTTTTGCGGCGGAATAGACGGTTTCGCACGACGCGCCCACCGCTCCCCATATCGAAGAAACGTTGACGATGCTGCCTTTACCTGCCGAAATGAATTTAGGAACGTATTTTTTCGTCAATAGTATTACCGAAGTAAGGTCGGTAAAAATCATATCTTCCGCTTCTTCGTCGGAGCAGTCGGATAGAGGTTTTTCCAAAGCCACGCCGAGGCAGTTGACTAACCCGTCGATAGTGCCGTACACGCTCGCCGCCGCAAAAAAGTCGTTCACGCCCTCACGGGAGGATAGGTCGCCGTATATCGGTATCACGTTTTCGGCGGGTTCAACCTTTCTGTGTCTGTATTGCGCCAATACGAGATGCCCGTCTTCGCTTAATTTCTTTACCGTCGCGTAGCCTATACCTCCGCCCGCGCCCGTAACCAGAATTTTCATAGTTTTTCTCCGTTATTATTTTCTTATACGCCCATACTATCATCATACCGAATACGGTAAAAGGAGATATTATGAACAAACCCGCAAATTACGGTTTGTCGTCGAATAAGTTACCCAAATCCGTCAAAAAGGGTTCTCGTCCGTCACAAATCGATATTAGCAATCGGGCTCAATCGCTTAAAGACGAGGCGTAGTTTTTTAGTATATTTTAGTCTGCGTCTTTCAGCACCGCTTTTATAGTAATCGACTTTGTAGCGGTGAAAGTGAAGGTTTTTTCCGTCGAAAGAGTGACCGTTTCGTCGTTTGCGTCCACCCATTTTACGAATACTTTGCCCTCGGGCAGTTTGCCGAAAGTTACCGTTACCGTTTCGCCGTCGGCGTAGTCTTTTACGTCAACGCCCGATGCGGTAAACACGATTATCCGATAGGATACGGCGTATCTCGCTTCGTACTTTACGTTTTCGCTCACGGTAAAGGAAAAAGTTTCTTCTTTCGTGACGAGAGTTTCCGTTCCGTCTTTCGCTATTTTGTACCAACCGACCAACTTCTTGCCGTCGGCAGACAGGTCCTTTCGCGTAAGTTCCACCCTTTCGTCTTTATACCTGATTTCCTCGACGAAACCTGTTTCGCCGTTATTTACGCTCACTTTATAGCGGGGTTTTTCTTCGTATTCCGCCGTTAAAGTTACGTCGCGACCGAAGTCGAAAGGAGCAAGGCTCTTGCCTTTTTCGTCGGTGACTAATCTATTATCCCACTTCCAACCTTTGAAATAATAATGTTCTCTCGCAGCCGTCGGCAGCAGGTAATCGGCGTTGTCCGAAACGGTGACTTTGTTTAATTCGGCTTTACCTTCCCGCGCGTCGAGATAGACGGTATATTCGTCGGAAAATACCGCCCTTAACGAGGCGTCTTTTTCCACCGAAAAGGTATACGTTTTTTCCGTAGTTACTTTTTCTCCTTCGCAGTACCACGCCGAAAAGTTTTTATTTTTCACTTCGGGGGCGGTCACGGTGACCGAATCGCCTTTTTTATATTTAGTCGAACTCACGTTTATCGAATCGTCGACGGTAACGGTGTAAAAGACCGTCTCTTCTTCGGGCAAATTATTATCCTCTCCGGCGGCGTCTTTCCCCGGAACTACGGTTTCCGTATTGCCGTTGCATGCGGCGAGTATCGCCACGCAACAAACGAGGCACAAAACCAACAACGGTAACAAAAATTTTTTATCCTTATTCATAACGACGCCTGCCTTAAAGTACGCGTAGAAACGCGCGTAAGTTTACATTAAATAATTATATTGTAAAATTCTTAATTAGTCAATATAAGGATTGTCTCATGCGCATTGCTTTACGCGGCAATTCCACACTCCACTCTCACGAGCCTTATTCGTTGTAAAGGGACTTCGTTTTAATTTCGTTTATCTTGTTTTCCAGCCATTCGGCGGTTTCTTTCACGAACACGAGACAGGGGCGAGCCTTGTAATAACTTTCCGTCCGCGGCAACGGACTTTCGGCAAAATACGCTTTTGCTTTCGTTAATAGCTCTTTGCAGACGACGGTGGAAAACTTTTTTTCAAATTCCTCTATAAGTTTTCTCCCTTCTTCGTAAACTTGTTTTTTGTCGTCTGCGGAAGTTTTATCGAGGACCGCTCCGAGAATTATCAAAGCTCCGTTCACCGCTCCGCAAGTGTTTCTCGTTCCGCAAGTTCCCGCGCCGAAACAGGACGCGAGAGCAAGAGCTTTTTCTTCCGTAAGTCCCGCGGCTTCGGCAAATCCGCCCGCGACAGCCTGCGCGCAATTATATCCGCTTAAAAAAAGTTCGGCACATCTTTCTACGTTCATTATGTTTTTCTCCTACGCTTTTAGTCGATTTCAGTTTACTCCGTATCCGAAAATAACGCAACGAAACTGCCGATAAAATAATTTTTTCTTTTAAGATTAAATAAAGCATATCTTTTTAAGATAAAGACACAAGCACAAATGGTATTCTCTTTCCTTAAAATCCGCTCCGGAACGCAAAAAATGCTCGGGGCGGATTTTCCTTTACTTAACGACGGAATTCTGTTAAAATAAAATCCGTAATCAAACGAAACGGAGAACAAATGATTTATTATTTCAGCGGTACGGGCAACTGCCTTTTCGTTGCTCAAAAGTTATCCGAAACTCTCGGAGACAATTATTTCCCCCTCGAAAAGTACGAAGGCGGTTCGGAAATCGTGGGCGTAGTCTATCCCGTCTATTACGGCGGTCTTCCTTTGCCTGTTAAAGAGTTTTTCGAAAAAGCCGATTTTTCCGACGTAAAATATCTTTACTCGGTGGCTACTTACGGCGGCAATATTGCGGCGGCTGACGCGCAGATAGCGAAAATTCTTAAAAAACGAAACCTGTCTCTCGACGCGAGTTTCGGCGTAATCGCCCCCGACAATTTCATTCCGCTCTTTAACCCTCCCGATAAAAAGACGGCGGAAAAGATTTTGGAAAAGACCGAAAATGCTCTGCCCGAAATTTGCGGCAAGATAAGCAAACGCGAAAAAACGGGAATTTTAACGAAATTTTCCGGGAAAGTATACAAATTATTCGCATATCCCGCATATCTTAACGGGAGAAAAACCGATAAGTTTTTCGTTGACGACAACTGCGTAAAATGCGGACTCTGCGAAAAAATCTGCCCGAGCAAAACCATAAAACTTACCGAAAACGGCGTAGAGTGGACGAATCCCCGTTGCTATTTCTGTTTAGGGTGCATAAACCGTTGCCCGCAAAAAGCTATTCGGTACGGCAAAAATTCGGCGAACAAAAATCGCTACGTCAATCCCGTCCTTATTAAATAACTATGTATACTCTGACATTAAAAAAAGGCGAAGAAAAACGCCTCATGAACTACCACCCGTGGGTGTTTGCAAACGAAGTGGCGAAAATCGAAGGTAAGGATACGCAGGGAAGTATCGCTCTCGTGCAGTCCTTCGACGGAAAGTTTATCGGATACGGATATATAAATCACGCGTCGAAAATAATCGTCCGCCTTTTAAGCTACGACGATACGCCGATAGACGAAGAGTTTTTCCGTAAAAGAATACTTAACGCGAAAAAGTTGCGCGAAGACTTGGGATATAGCGACAATTACCGCGCGGTGTTCGGAGAAAGCGACCTTTTGCCGGGGCTAATCGTAGATAAATACGGCGACCACCTTTCGGTGCAGTTCCTGACGCTCGGTATGGAAGTAAGGAAAGAACTTTTAGTGAAACTTCTCGCGGAAATCTTTTCCCCCGCTTGCATTTACGAACGGAGCGACGTTTCGGTAAGAGCGAAAGAAGGTTTGCCCGAAAGGAAAGGTCTTCTTTACGGAACTCTCGATAAGAACCTTACCATTGAAGAAAACGGCGTAAAAATGCGTATAGATATAGAAAACGGGCAAAAAACGGGATATTTTCTCGACCAAAAAGAAAACCGCGACGACCTTAAACACTACGTCAAGGGAAAGACCGTTCTCGACTGTTTCTGCAATCAGGGCGGATTCAGTCTTTGCGCGGCAAAATACGGAGCAAAGGAAATAACAGCCGTCGACGTAAGCTCTCTCGCTCTCGACTGCGTGAACGAAAACGCCCGTCTTAACGGTTTTTCTTCGATAAAGACGTTGGAAGCCGACGTGTTCGAATACCTACGTCAATGCAAGAGAGAAAATAGGACTTTCGACGTGATTATTCTCGACCCGCCCGCTTTCGCAAAAACCGCCGACGCGGTAAAAGCGGGATATAAAGGATACCTTGACCTTAACAGGCTTGCGTTGAAACTTCTTAACGAGGGCGGTTATCTCGTGACCTGCTCGTGTTCCCAACACATGACGCCAGTACTCTTTTCGAGAATGATTTCCGAAGCCTCGTTTTCTACGAGAATACCGGTAAGACTTATCGAAAACCGCGCGCAAGCTCGCGATCACGCCACACTTATCGGCTCGGAAGAAGGAGTATATCTTAAAGTTTGCGTACTAAACAAACAGCGTATGTAGGTATTGACTATTATATAGTTAAGAATTAAACTAAAATAAACAAACAAATAAATAATAAAACGGAGTGAAATATGAGATTCAAGACCAGCGGCACTTGCGCCCGATTTATAGATATAGAAACGGAAAACGGAATAGTCACCGACGTTAAGTTCGTCGGCGGATGCTCCGGCAACACTCAGGGCGTGGCAAAACTCGTAGTCGGTATGAAAATCGACGACGTTATCGAAAAGCTCCGCGGTATCCGCTGCGGCTACCGCAACACGAGCTGTCCCGACCAACTTGCGAAAGCTCTCGAAGAGATAAAAAACAAGGATTAGAATGAATTTCGTAAACGCCTCGAAAACAACTCGACACAACCGCTATCTTCTCGACCTCCCCTGCGGATACTGCCTTATAGACACGGGCTATAAGTGGGAGTACGCCGACTTTTTAGCCGACCTCGCCAAATGCGGACTGCGTAAAGACCAAATAAAGTTCGTGATAATTACCCACGCCCACGCCGACCACGCGGGCTTTTTGAAAGAACTTATCGAGGACGTACGCCCCACCGTAATCTATAACCCCGACCAAAGGAAACGGCTCGAAGCGGGAAAGAACGATCTTAACACTTACGTATCCACTTTTTCCGCTCTTATAGTGAGCAAAACGATGATGGCTTTCGTCGATAAGTATCATTGTTTCCCGGCGGTAAAATGCGATAATTTTATCCCGTACTACGATAATCCGCTCGCCTCTTACGGCGTGGAGCTTATCCCCCTTTCGGGCCATACCGACGCCGACCTTGCGGTCAAATACGGCAGCAACCTCTTCTGCGGAGACATATTCATGAACGGCTGCTTTTCAAGCCACAGATTCCCGTTTTGGGTACTCAATAAGTTCCGTTTGGTTACCTCATGGCAAACTATCCTTGCCTATAAAGATATAGCTACCGTCTACCCCGCCCACGGAAAACCTTTCGATATTTCCCTTGTCAAAAAGGATATAGAGTATTGGCGCAACAGGGGCGTGTTCAAACTTTTTAAGAAAAAATAAGGAAATAATATTATGAAGTGTGCAAATAATAACGAAATTGAGAACATATATAATTGCTCTATCGACGGAATAGAGTGCGATTGCAAAAATTGTAAAGATGATATATGCAAAGATTTTTCGTGCGGAACCTGTATCAACAACGGTGAATACTTTGAAAAGTGTCCGGGAAAAAGGGAGCGGACACTTAACCTTAAAGATACTGAAGCAGTTTTAGAATTCCTTAAAAAAGTACTTCAAGTTAGTCGCAAAGAATGCGAACAAAAAAACGATGCCGTGCAAACGGATAAAAATTCTGAAACCGAAGCACTCCAAAAAGGACGGATAGAAACGTACGACGAAATTATAAACGTCATAAACGGTCTGTTGACCGAATTAGCCGAAAATAAGTAAGAACAAATAGTTATAAAAAAAGGACTTAACTAATAAAGTTTAGTCCTTATTTTTTTGCGAATTTCGATAAATCGGATATTATATTTTATCCTTTTTTTTATTTCTTAATCTTCTATAAAACGTTGCACGACTTATTCCAAGCATATTACAAGCACTCTGCCACGATATTTTTCCGCTTAGATAATCGGTAGCTATTTTATCGAAAAGCAAAGGGTCTGTAATAATTCGCGGTCTGCCTTTGTAGACGTTCATTTCTTTCGCTTTTTCAATTCCTAAATTTCTATAGGCTCTCTTTCTTTCATATTCGTGTATATACATTGACATTAGTATGCGATAATAATATGGTCGTGACTCGTCGTCAATCGTAACGTCATCGGCATATAAATAATCTCCAAAACAAATGATTTGCAAAAGTTTTCTGCATACATCATCGGACTTAATAACCAAATCGTACATTGATTGCCGATAGTATTCGACAGAATCGTTTCCGTCAAAAGGTCGAACGAACAACCTATCGCCCGAATATCTCGTCTCTGTATGAATGAGCCATTCTAAACGATTTAACGACGTCATTCCGTTCTTTTCCAATAATGTCCTTACGTCCTCGCGGCGGTCGCTCGGAGTCCTTTCTGCAATAAACGTAGGAACTATATTGCTACGTACATATACTTTTTTTCTTAAACTTAAATCAAGTCCGGGTATTCCTTGGAACAACCTATCCGGGAGTATGTCTATAACATTATAATACGGACTGAACGTATATCTAAAATTTCCGTCTTCCCATTCTTCATATTTGATTTTCGCTATTTTATAAACAAACCTGTAATCATCTTCAAGACATATCAAGCCTGCCGTCGTTAATTTTCTCATACTTCTTTCCTTATTAAATTTTTGTATGCAGGAAGTAATATTTTTTCAAATCTTTGCCTTGTTATATACTTATAGAATATTTTATGCTTATCCGATAAGAACGGCGTCTGGTCTATCAATTCATCTATTTTTTCTTGCGAATATCTTTCGCAGATTTTTATAACCGATTCATTGCATTCCTTAAATTCTAACGAATTTATTACTTCATAATACGAGCTCTTTTTCCCATTCAACTGAATTTGCGACGTAGGAAACTTATAAATTCTTTCGTTTGTCAACTCTTCCGACCCCATTATTTTTTTTATCATATCGTCGTCAACCAATTGGGAGTATAATGACGAGCCGTTATCAAAGACGGGGGCAAGCCTATACTTATTATGTCTTTTCAAAAAGCCCCAATTCCCACCGTGTCTATCGAAATTGCCTATCAAAGCGTCTACAACGTAAATATCCCAAAACATAGTAATCGTTTCTTTCACGTCGGTAAGTTTTACGTTGTCTCGAAGCATTTGCATTATATCCTGATAGGAGTATTGATAAGTTTCTTTATCTTGTTCAAGCGAACTTTCCCCTACGTCGTTAAAAGGAACGAATTGGTTTTCTCCGTCAATAAAGTTTTTGCACGCAACAACCTGTTCATCGTTATACATACCGAGATACGTATCTTGCGTTTCGAATCCGAGCAATTCAAAAATGTGAGAACCGATGTATTCGGAAATATGGTTATAACGCTTTGTACCGAAATTCGTTTGCTTCTGAAACTTTATCATATATTCGAAGCCATCTACGTTTATGCCTATTTTTTTTTCGGTGCCGCCATAAAAGGTTTTCGTTTCCGAATATTTTGAAAAGTCTATCATTATCTCTCCTGCAAACAATAAAATCAATATGTTTATTTTGATATAATTACTATATCATATTCAATTATAAATATCAAGTATCAATAGACTTGTTTTTTATTTTTGAGACACTTTGTTGTCTCGTAAAAAGCGCAACTGTAAAAACGGAATAGAATGGTAATATATCCTATCCCGTCTTAATCTTTATATCCATAACTCAAAACCGACGGTTTTGAAATTCGCTCACGGCTATGCCGTGAAATTCGATCCGCCTATGGCGGAAATTCGTTCAAAGCATAGCTTTGAAATTCGTCTTATCCATAACGCCGAAATCTCTGATTTTGGCAATTCACGCCCGTTAGGGCAATTCACGCCAAACTTGTTTGGCAATTAACTCCACGCAGTGGAAATTAACGCCGAGCCTACGGCTTGGCAATTCACTCCACGAAGTGGAAATTACACGGGACTAAACACCCCGAGCAGCACGATTCCCACAAACGTTACGCCTATGGTTATGTACTGCGGCAAAGAAAGTTTTTCTTTAAGGAATATTCTGCTCCAAAGTACCGACAGGGCGCAATAAGCGGAAATTATTACCATACCTGCGTCGAAGTCGCTGAACATTACCGCCATATAGAAGGCTTGTCCTATCGTTTCGCAAGCGCCGCCGAGAAAGGCAAATTTCGTCTTTTCGTTAAACATCTTGTCTTTCTTGACGAACTTCACCCAGATAAAAGCGAACAGAGCATACAAAACGAACATAAGCTCAAACGCAGAATTTGCGGCGTAATCGGATATTTCTATTCCGAAATCTCCCACAGCTATCACCTGGTCGCCCACCGTTCCCAACGCGTCGAGAATAAGGTATATTATCGGGATAAGAATAGCCCAGACACTTTTCGTGTACTTAAAGTTGCTTTTGTCCTGTCGTAAGGCTTTAGCTTCGTCGTTATCGAGATATTCGGCTATGCCGAGTCCGATTATACCTACCGCTACGAGTACCACGCCGGCTATGCTTCCGCCGTCCATTTCCACGGTATAATTACCGCCGACTATCACGCCGATTATCGCGCAAATTACGAGAGCCAGCGAGCCGGAAGAGTTACAGATAGGACTGCTTACGGAAAGTTCTATGTATCTGAGTCCGAAATATCCCACCGCCATCGCCGCTATGTAAATGAAAGCTATCGGCAAATAGTACACGAAATCCATTATCTTGAAATCGGTATAGATAAGGCTTGCCACGAACTTAGGCAAACTTTCGGGGTCATCGATAAAGGCACCCGCTATCAAAGTGATTACGAGATGGATACCCATACATACGCCGACGGCGAAAACTATTTTCCAATGACTGTTTTTGTCTTTTTGAACGGTACCCATTTTGCTGAAAAGGTCGCTTCCGCTCCAACAAAACAAAGCCACTATCGAAAAGAAGAAATACTGTAACATAAAAACCTCTCTTTGTGTAAACTTTCGTTAAAAATAACTGTAAAAAATTAAAATTTCAGCCGTAAAGAACGATATCGTGTTCGGGCAAACCGTCGCCCATCTTTTCTATAGCGTCCTGTAAATATTCCCCTATTTCCTTTCTATGCGCTTTGAAAGGCTTATCGGGATCGAATTCTATCGGCTCGCCGATTACGACTTTTTTTATACTCTGCGCGCAATATACGGGATAAAATTTCATTTTCTTGCCCGTTTGTTCGTAGCACATTTTAGCCGACATAACAAAACCCGTGTTTATTTCGAAAATATACTTGTTTACTTGGTTTTCGGTGCGTTCGGGAAAAATAACCTGCGGTATTCCTTCCTTTACGGCGTCCACGCCGCCTTGGAAAGTCACGTCGTACAATTCTCTCGAAAAATGGTATACGGGAATGAAGTCGAAACAGTTGAATATCCTCACTATAAGCGGAGTGAGAACGAACCCTAACGGTCTTAAAAACTTTCTTTTCCCGAAAAGAACTCTGTTTTTAAGGTGGTTCCAACACATATCTTTCGTGAAGAAATAGCAATTAACCCACGTCCTTAAAGGCTTATCCTGCGACAGAAAAAACACGGGAGCGTAAATTTTGGTATGGTTGCAAATATATACCGTCGGTTCTCCGTCGGCGGGTTTTTCCGTCTGCCAAATAACTTCGTTCTTCGGCAGGAACACCTTTATCCAAAAATGTAAAAATTTATACAGTGCGCCTTTTTTCTTATAATGCGGTTGTCTTTTTCCTTTCTTCATACGGTTATCTTAACATAAATCGAAAAATATAACAAACGATTTTACTATATGCCGTTCAAGAATAATTCAAACCGCCCCCGAATTGCTTTTTTACTCTTTGCATACCCCTTCTCCGCGACTTTTCGGCGATATCGGTTGCCAAACGGTAAACTTTGTTGATATAATACTTGTTAATATATTTGTTCGGAGGAAATAATGACTAACATTATGGACACCCTCAGAGAGAGAGGGTTTATAAAACAGACCGTTTACGAAGAAGAACTTTACGAACTGCTCGGGAAAGAATCCGTTCCGTTCTATATCGGTTTCGATCCCACCGCGGACAGTCTTCACGTCGGACACTTCCTCGCTCTCATGGCGATGAGCCACATGCAGAAAGCGGGACACAAGCCTATCGTACTTATCGGCGGCGGCACCGCTATGGTCGGCGACCCGTCGGGCAGAACCGATATGCGCAGCATGATGACGAAAGAAACCATCGCCCACAACTGCGAATGTTTCAAAAAACAGATGTCGCGTTTCTTTACTTTCGAGGGAGACAACGCCGCCGTAATGGTAAATAACGCCGACTGGCTCTTAAACTTGAACTACATAGACTTTTTGAGAGAAATCGGAGCCAACTTCTCGGTGAATAGAATGTTGACGGCGGAATGTTACAAACAGCGTCTCGAAAAAGGTCTTACCTTCCTCGAATTTAACTATATGCTTATGCAAAGCTACGACTTCCTCATGCTTTACAGAAAATACGGGTGTCTGTTGGAATGCGGCGGCGACGACCAGTGGAGCAATATCCTTGCCGGAGCCGACCTTATACGTCGTAAGGAAGGAAAGAGTGCGTTTGCCATGACGTTTGAACTTCTTACCACGAGCGAAGGCAAGAAGATGGGCAAGACCCAGAAAGGCGCGGTATGGCTCGATCGCGAAAAGACCACTCCGTACGAGTTCTATCAATACTTCAGCAACGTGGACGACGCCGACGTAAACAAGTGCATGCGTTTCCTCACCTTTATGGATATGGCGGAAATAAACGAACTCACCGCGTACAAGGACGAAAGAATGAACCTTGCCAAAGAGCGTCTTGCTTACGAAGTGACGAAAATAGTCCACGGCAAAGAAGAAGCCGATAAGGCGCAGGCGCAGGCGAAAGGAGCTTTCGGCGGCGACGAAAACGCTATGCCCTCGGTAGAAATATCTCTCACCTCCCGCAACGTAATCGACGTACTTTGCGACTTAGGGCTTGCAAAAAGCAAAGGCGAAGCGAAACGTCTTATCGACGGCGGCGGAGTGAAGATTAACGACGACGTGGTAAAGACCTACTCCGACGAACTCACCGACAGCCAGGCAAATAACGGGTTTATCATCCACAAGGGCAAAAAAGTACACATAAGAGTAAAGATAAAATAATGGAGTACCTCACCGTCGACGGCGAAGCAACGGCTACTTACGAAATACAACGTTCCGTCTTTATCTGTTCCGTCAATGGGATAGAAACTTACGAAGAAGGAGTAGCCTACTACAAAGCGGTGGCGAAAAAATATTCCGACGCCACCCACAACTGCTACGCTATCGTCTGTCGCGACGGACAGCAAAAATTTTTCGACGACGGAGAACCGCAAGGCACGGCGGGTATGCCCATATTGCAGGTGCTGAAAAAAAGCAATTTAAGTAACGTCGTCGCCGTCGTGACGAGATACTTCGGCGGTATAAAATTAGGAGCGGGCGGACTTGTGGCAAGCTACACGAAGTCCTGCGCCGACGCGATAGCCGTCGCGGAAACGGCAAAAGTCATTCTCTGCGACAGGATAAGCATACGCGCCCCTTACTCCGACTACAAAAAAATAGCCGACGTCGTGAAAACGCAAGGGATAATAGATTCCACCGAGTTTTCCGACGAAGTCACTATAAACTGTTCCGTACCGGTTGAGAATACGGAAGGGTTACTTGAAAGTCTCAACGAACTAACCGCGGGAAAATTGTGTCATAAAAAAACTATTCAGGCTTTCGTCAAATTCCGAAAGCCGTTCGGAGGCAAAAATGAAAGTTACTTTGACAAAACGTAAAAAAGAAAAACCCGACTATTCCAAACTCGGATTCGGCAAGTATTTTACCGACCATATGCTCGTCATGACTTACGGCGACGGCAAATGGAACGAGCCGGAAATAATCCCCTACGACGATTTTCGCATGGACCCCTGCACCAACGTTTTACACTACGGGCAAGGGATTTTCGAAGGATTAAAAGCATATAAAACTCCCGACGGAGAAATAACTATGTTCCGCCCGTACGACAATATGAGAAGAATGAACAAGTCGGCGGAAAGACTCTGTATGCCCGCTTTCGACGCCGACGTAGCGGTAAACGCCATTAAAGAACTCATAAAAATCGACGCCGACTGGATACCCACCGCGCCCGGTACCGCTCTTTATATCAGACCTACGATGATAGCTAACGATAAGATGCTCGGGGTACACGCCGCGCACAACTATATTTTTTACGTCATTCTTTCCCCCGTGGGCAGTTATTACGCACACGGACTCGCGCCCACTAAAATAATGATAGAAGAGACCTACGTCCGCGCCCCTATCGGCGGAACGGGCGAATGTAAATGTATGGGCAACTACGCCGCGAGCCTCCTTGCCGGCGAATTAGCCAACGCGCAGGGCTACGACCAGGTACTATGGCTCGACGGCAAAGACAGAAAATATATCGAAGAAGTGGGAGCCATGAATATCTTTTTCGTAATAGACGGCGTAGTCGTTACCCCCGCTCTCGTCGGAAGTATCCTGCACGGAGTAACCCGCCGCAGCACAATAGAACTTCTCGAAAAATACGGATATAAGGTGGAAGAAAGAAGAATATCGGTGGACGAAGTGGTCGCCGCTCACAAGGAAGGCAGGCTTAACGAAGTGTTCGGCACCGGCACAGCCGCCGTTATATCCCCCGTGGGCGTTCTCCGCTATCACGGCGAAGACCTTATAATAAACAACAACGAAATGGGTCCTATATCCCGTTTCGCTTACGACAAACTCACCGGTATCCAATACGGAAGAGAAGAAGACTCTTTCGGTTGGGTATATAAAATATCCGATTAACAATGAAACGAATTCTTATAGTAACCAACCCCGAAAGTTCGGGAATAGACGACGTCCTTAATTCCGTCAAGGCTATCCTTGACCGCCGCAGCGCGGAATACTTATCTTTACGATACGACGCTCTCGACGACCTCAAAAAGGACGAAAAGGACTTTGCGTTAAGTTCCGATTTCGCCATAGCGATAGGCGGAGACGGAACCATTCTTTCGGCGGGGCGGTTACTTATAGAAAAAGAAATTCCTATTTTCGGTATCAATACGGGGCATTTAGGGTACCTTGCCTCGGCAGAACCCGAAGAAACCGAACTCTCCGTCAACAAAATTTTCGACGGGGAATACTCCGTGGAAGAGAGAGTAACCCTTTTAGTCACCGTCGACGACCGTTCCTTCTACGCAATAAACGAAGCGGTATTCCACAGGGGCGAACAGCCGAGATTACTTAAACTCAACCTTTTCGTAAACGGGCAGGAAGCCGACAATATACGGGGAGACGGATTGCTCATAGCCACTCCCACCGGTTCTACGGCTTATAATCTTTCCGCCGGCGGTCCCGTCATGTCCCCCACGGCAAAGAGTATGGCGGCTACCCCCGTGTGTCCCCATTCCCTCTCGGCTCGTCCGATAGTCTTGGGCGAAACCGACGTGGCGACGGTTACGGTAAGCCCCACCGGAAGCGACGCTCGACTTGCCGTAGACGGCGTGTCGAAAGGAATTATCCCCGCTAATAAGACGGTGGAAGTAAAATTAAGCGATAAACGGCTCAGAATTATAAGGGCGAGCGAAAAGAGCTTTTACAAAACCCTTATGAAGAAGCTGTCGGAGAAATAATGGCACAAAAGACCAAATGGTACCGTCTGGATAATTCGGGAATGATTTATCCGATGGTTATTACTTTACGGACGCAAAGTCTTTACCGGCTCGGAGCCTTGTTAAAAACCGACGTAAAAAAGGATTCCCTTATCTACGCCGTGGAAAAGGCGCTCGACAGGTACCCCTATTTCAAAGTGGAATTAAAACCCGGGCTTTTCCGCCACTATCTCGAAGAAAACGCACGCACGCCGTTAGTGGAAGAGGACGACGGCGTACTTCTGAAAATTCTTAACTTCCGCCACAACCGCTACTACCTTTTCCGCGTGACCTATTACGGCAAGAGAATATTTATCGACTTTTTCCACGGACTCTGCGACGGCAACGGCGGTATGGAGTTTATGAAAACCGTCCTTTACTACTATTTCGAAAAGGAAGGGATTTCCGTCCCCTGCGACAACGTTATTACGTTGGAGACGCCGGAATCGGAAGGAGAAACCGAAGACTCTTTCAAAAAGTATTACAAAAAAATAAAATTATTGAGCGGCACGAAAAAAATGGCGGGCGGCAACGCTTTCCACGCCACGGGAAAACAGTTTTCTTACGAAGGTTTCGGACTTATTCAGGCGGAAGTTTCTACGGAAAAACTCCTTGCGGCGGCGAGAAAACACGGTTGTTCCATAACGGTATTTTTGGCGGCGCTCGCTCTTTTATCCTTTGCCGTAAGTTACGGCACGACGAAACAAAAGGAAGATTTCGTCGCCTTTATCCCCGTGAATTTACGCAAAAAATTCCCGTCGAACACGATGTTCAATTTCACGAATTTCGCTAAGTGTTCCGTTCCGCGCAACGCATATCCGCAGCTCGACGCCTTCATAGGGTACGTCAAAAACAGCCTGCAAGAACAGCTTACCGAGGAAGAATTGCAGGTTAAACTCAGTTTTTCTTCCCTTATGGACAAGCTTTTCTTCCTTAAATTCATGCCCCTCGCCATTAAAGGATTTATAAGCCGCATCGGACGAGAGCTTTCTCTTAAATCGAAACAAACCATGATTATAAGTAACCTCGGAGAGATAAAATTCGACGGCGGAAAAAACGTAGAACACTTTTTGTTCAACCTTAACTGTTCGGAGCGTACGCCGATAAATATGGGCGTGGTTAGTTACGGCGGAAAAACTATAATAAGTTTTACGAGAAAACTCGTCGCCACGAAAATAGAACAAGCTTTCTGCTCGAAACTCGCCGAAGAATGCGGCGAAGTCAAAGTATCGAGCAATTTCAGGGAGGAATGCGATGTATTGTAGGCACTGCAACGTAAAAGTAGACTGTACTACCGACGTTTGTCCCCTCTGCGGTCAACCGCTCGAAGGCTCCCGCCTCCCCGACGCGAACCCCGACTTGCCCTCTCCGAAAGGTCACGTCAAAAAACGGCGTCTCGACATTTTTTCCAAAGCGTATATCCCCTTGGCTGTGACGATAATAGTCGCTTGCATCGTAGCTAACGTATTGACAAACCCCGCTTTTATGTGGAGCATAGTAGTAATGGTTTCCCTTACCTACGTTTACTACTGCGTGCGTTTTACCTTCATCGCGCAAGGTAATTTTATAGTCCGCATCTTCGGACAAACGATAGCCCTTACCATAGTTTTCATAATAATGCGTCTTACCGTCGGCGGCAACCATTGGGTGTTCATAACCTGGCTTCCGATAGTCTACTTCCTCAGCGAAGTAATGATTTGCGTCTACCTTATCACCAACCGCAAAGTGTCCAAATCGAAACTTTCGAGCTTCTTCGTCTTCGCTATCCTCGGAGTAATCCCCGTCTGCGCCGCCTATATCCTCGACTTGAGCGTAAAATGGCCGTCGATAGCCGCAACGTCCGTGTCCGTCGCAATTATGATAGTTTTAATAGTCACCAACCATAAACAAATTCTTTCGCAAATCAGACGGTATTTCCACATATAACTATACCGACAACTCGACTCGGAAGCAAGACAGTCCGTCTTGCTTTTTATTGCGAATTTCCGCCATAGGCGGAGTTACTTGCCAAACAAGTTTGGCGTTAATTTCCACTCCTATCGGAGTGGAGTTAATTGCCCTAACGGGCGTTAATTTCCAAAGCTAACGCTTCGGAGTTAAGGATATAAAGTATATGACGGAATAGACGTGTTTTCTATTCCGTTTCTATCTGTAAATATGGTTTTGTATATCCCGCCCACCCACCCTAATGGGTATTTTATCCTTATGTAAATAAAGTCTATTCAAGTAATATGGTTTGTTGCGAAAGATATACTTTGTTAAAGTTCGGATAAGGGGGAACATTATGAGGAAAGGGGTTTATTAAGGGGGCTTGGAACTATGCCCCCTTAATTATATATTTATCCTTGTAAAAATAAAAGCGTGTTCGGTCGAGCCGGACTTCGCAACTTGCGGCTCGTGTGTTTCTTTGCTACTTTCTTTTCACACCGAAAAGAAA
>CACXFJ010000013.1 GCA_902766965.1 uncultured Eubacteriales bacterium
CACGAAACGGTAATTTACTCCGTCTCTCTCTCCGCTTCTCGGCGCTCTCGTCGTTGCGGACACGGAAAAGTTCAAATCGTTTATTCTCTTAAACACTTCGCCCATAACGGTGCCTTTCCCCGCTCCGCTCGGACCCGATACGACAAATAATATTCCTCTTTTCATACTATTCGATATTCTGAACCTGCTCTCTTAATTTTTCCACTTCGTTCTTTAACAGCAACACTCTTTCGGTAATGTAGAGGTCGTTGCTTTTACTGCCCGTCGTGTTTACTTCCCTGTTCATTTCCTGCACGAGGAAATCGAGTTTCTTTCCGACGGCTCCTTTCTCTTCGAATATGGCTCTTCCGTGCGCGATATGACCTTTAAGACGGGTTATTTCTTCATCGATGTTTATTCTGTCGACGTAAAAACAAACTTCGTTAAGCAACTTGCTTTCGTCTATCGCTATACCGTTAAGACTTTCTTCTATTCTCTGTCTTAACTTTTCTCCGTGCTCTACGCTTACCTGCGGAGCGCGTTCTTCCACTTCTTTCGTAAGTCTTTCGATTTCGTCGAGCTTAGTAAGCATATCGGTCTTTAAGATAGCTCCTTCCGCCTCCCTCATTTCGACGAGTTTTTCACACGCCGCTTGCGTGGCCGCTTTCGCCAAAGCAATAACTTCGTTTTCGTCGTCGTCCTCGCTCTTCAAAGTAAGGACTTCGGGCATTTTCATAACGCTGCAAACGGTAAGATCGTTCGTAAGTCCGATTCCTTCAAGCTCCTTTCCTATTTCGAGATAACGTTTCGCAAGCAAAAGGTCGGGTTTTATTTCCGACTTGCCCTGTCTTTTGTCCTCGTAGTTCACGAACACGTCTACGTGTCCTCTCGTAAGATACGTCGCAATGGTTTTTTTCACCACGTCTTCGCAACAGACGAGTATCCTCGGCAATTTCGAAGTTACGTCCAAAAAGCGGTGATTTACAGTCCTTAACTCAACCGTGACTTTCCTTTCGTCTGTTTCGGCTATTCCTTTGCCGTAGCCGGTCATGCTTTTCATAATAATCCCCCGTACGAATGATAACTTATTTTACCACATATTACTATTTTTGACAACAACTATTTTTATATATATATTTATTATTTCATTCGGACAAGCATATTTTAACCGAATTTACGCAAATCCGACTTTATATGCAAAAAGCGGTCGAAACCGACCGCTCCGTACTCCGTTCGATTAAAAATTATTTTTCCAACTCTTCGAGAAAACGTTTCTCGTCCCAGATTTCTATTCCGAGTTTCTGTGCTTTGGAAAGTTTACTGCCGGCGTCTTCCCCTACGATAACCAAATTTACGTTTTTGGACACGCTCTCCGCCATTTTGCCGCCCCGTTCTACGATAAGTTCGCTCGCCTTGCCGCGTTTATAAGAACTTAAACTTCCCGTAAGGACTACGGTTTTACCCGAAAAAACTCCCGTCTTTACTTCTTCGACCTTAATTTCGATACCCCTTGACAGCAATTCGTCCACGAACTTATTATTATTTTCGTCGGCGAAAAAGGCTGCTACGTTGTCGGCGAGTATCTGACCGAAATCGTCTATCGACAACAGTTCTTCTTTCGTTGCCGCGCGGATTTTTTCCAAAGACCCGAACTTGTCGCAAAGCGACTTCGCCGTCTTTTTGCCTATGCCCGGAATACCGAGCGCAAACACGAACCTATCCAAAGTCGTCGACTTGCTTTTAGCTATGCTATCGATAAGATTATCGGCTTTTTTATCCTTGAACCCGTCTAATTTAAGCAAATCTTCTCTCGTCAAATCGTAGAGCCGATAAGCGTCTTTCAAGCCGAGTTCGTTGTACAATAATTCCGCCGTTTTCTCGGAAAATCCGTCGATATTCATACACGGTTTTGAAGCGAAATGGTCCAAAAAACTAACTATCGTCGGAGCGCAGCGAGACGGGTCGGTGCAGTATAAAAACGCCCCTGATTCCTTAACCGGCGCGCCGCACGCGGGACAGACGGCAGGCTTAATTATCGGGATACTGTCTTCTGTGTGTTCCGCTACTCCCGTTATTTCGGGAATGACGTCGTTGCTCCTTCTTATAAACACTCTCGAATTTATCATAATACCTTTCTTTTGGATATCCGAATAATTGTTTAAGGTAGCCCGTTGTACCGTTACTCCCATTAAGTCGACGGGTTCCAACACGGCGAGCGGATTGAGCTTGCTCGTCCTCGACACCTGCCATATTACGTCTAAAAGTTTAGTCGTGGTCTCCTGCGCTTCGAACTTGTACGCAAGCGCCCAACGGGGGAATTTTTCGGTATGCCCGAGTTCTTCCCGTAGTGCGAAATCGTTAATTTTTATCACCGCTCCGTCGATAAGAAAATCTAATTTATCCCGTCCTTTTTCGATTTCTTCGAGTTTCTCTTTTACGCCGTTTTCGTCGGAAACGAGGCAAAAAATATCGTCGGTCAAAAAGCCGTTTTTTATCAAAAATTCGTGTACTTCTTCCTGCGTTTTGAAAGGATAATCGGAGTACCCTACGTTGTAGGCGACGAAATCGAGATTCCTTTTCGCGGTGACTTTCGGGTCGAGGTTCCTTATAGCTCCCGCCACCCCGTTACGAGCGTTCTTTAACGGCACGTCGGCGGTTTCGTTGTATTTTTGTAAAGAACTTAATCTCATAAGCCCTTCGCCCTGAATTTCGATTTCTCCTCTATACGGTATGGTAAGCGGCACGGACTTAATCGTTCTTACCTGTGCGGTCACGTCTTCGCCCGTCACGCCGTCGCCGCGGGTCGCGCCCTTTATCATAACTCCGTCTTTATAGGTTATGGAAAGGGTAAGTCCGTCGAATTTATGTTCCACCGTCATTACGGGGAATACCCCTTCGGCTTTTTCTATTCTCGCAAAGTAGGCTTCGAGTTCTCCGTAGTCTTTCGCCTTGTCGAGAGAATAAAGCCTTAATCTGTGTGTGTACGGCAAAAATTCTTTCTGCGGCGCGCCGCCCACTCTGTGCGTGGGCGAATCGGGATAAGAAAAGCCGCTTTCCTTTTCCATATCGACCAATTCGTAATACAGCTTGTCGTACTCGCCGTCCGACACGGTAGGGTTATCTTGTTCGTAATACTCTTTTGCGTAGCGGTTAAGTAAATCAACCTTTTTACGCATTTCCGCTAAATCCATTTCGACTCCTTATTTTATAAGTTCCAACGGGGCGTTCATCAACGCGAATTTTTTAAGTCCCAAATCTTTGAAAGCTACCGTTACGGTGGTTCCCGCGCCCGTGCCTTCCTTTATAATAACCGTTCCTATTCCGTATCTCTTATGCTTTACCTTAGCTCCCGCTACGAAGCCGTCGGAAGACTCGTTATAGACCTTTTTCGTTTGCTGCACGACGGTATTCGACGAATACGACGGCAAACTGCGCATTTGATTGTCCTTAGGAATAGCGTCGGAGTAATCGTCCGTTCTTCCCTCGAAATACCTGTTGTAGCCCGATTCTATCCGTCTGTCCGCCGACCTGTATTCTTCCCCTTTCGCTTCGGAAATAAAACGCGAGGGCATAGTGCTTTCCTGCCGTCCGAATTTATTTCTGTATCCCTTTACGCAGGATACGTAAAGTCTTTCTTTCGCTCTCGTCATAGCGACGTACATTACCCTTCTTTCTTCTTCCACGCCGTTATCCCTGAGGCTCATCGAAGACGGAATTATTCCCTCCTCGCAGGCTATTATGAACACGACTTTGAATTCCAACCCCTTAGCCGAATGCATCGTGGCGAGAGTGATGTATTCTTCGTCGTCGTTATCTTCTTTCTCGTTATTAAGAGCTACCGTCTGCAAAAATTCGGTAAGTCCTATATCGGGGTTTTCTTCGGCGGTTTCTTCTATGTACCGCAAAAATTCGTCTATATTTTCCCACCTTACTTCGTCTTCTTCCTTGCCCGTGGATAAATACGCTTCCTTAAACCCTACTTTATCGACGAGATAGGACGCGAAATCGGTAATTTTCATCTGCGTACTCTGCATCGCAAGGTCGTTGATAAGATAGTTAAAAGAACAAATTTTACTCTTAACGGAGGAACTTACGAAAGGATTGTTTTCTATATCCGCCACGACTTCGTTAAGGGGTTTCCCTTCGTTGTACGCGTACTGTTCGAGAGTGGATATGGTGGTGTCGCCTATTCCGCGTTTAGGGAAGTTTATTATTCTCGTCAACGCTTCGCTGTCCATCGGGTTTACTATAAGCCGCATATACGCCACGACGTCGAGAATTTCTTTTCTGTCGAAGAATTTGAATCCGCCGAAAACTCTATACGGCAGACGAGCGTTGTTAAGACTGCGTTCGAAAAGTCTCGTAAGCGAGTTATTCCTTACGAGTATCGCGAAATCGCCGTTGCCGTAATCGTGGTATCTTTTAAGATTGGCTATCATTCCTATCACGTTATCGACTTCGTTGTAGTCGCTCGTAGCGGTAAGATATTCCACTTTCGCGCCCTGCTTTTTGTCGGAAAAAAGCTCTTTGCTCTTTCTGTTGCGATTGTGTTTTATAAGCCTGTTCGCGGCGTCGAGAATTTCCTGCGTGGAACGATAGTTTTGTTCCAACTTATATATTTTCGCCTCCTTAAAGGTCTTTTCGAAGTCGAGAATGTTCCTTATGTCCGCTCCGCGCCAACCGTATATGCTTTGGTCGTCGTCGCCCACTACGAAAACGTTCCCCCATTTCCCGGCGAGAAGTTCCACTATCTGCATCTGAATTTCGTTCGTGTCCTGAAATTCGTCTACGTGGATATACTTAAATTTGTTCTGATAATAATCTCTTACGTCGGAATGTTCGCGTAAAAGTTTTTCGCACTTCATAAGAAGGTCGTCGAAGTCCATAGCGTTGTTTTCTTTAAGTATAGCTTCGTATCTGTCGTAAACTTGCGCTATCGTCATCGCGTCCTTTTCCGTAGCCCTTATTTTATTGAAATATTGGTCGGAATTAAGTCCGGCGTTCTTCGCCGCGCTTATATGATAAAGGAATTTTTCTTTATATTTATCCTCTTCTATATGCATTTCGCGTAAGGCTTTTTGCAAAACTCTTTTCGACGCGCTTTCGTCGAAAATACTGAACGAGGACGAATACCCCAACTTTTCGGCGTGACGGAAAAGTATCTTTACGCAAAGAGAGTGGAAAGTCGACACCCAAACGTTGTTTGCCCCCAACATATCGTTAAGACGCTGTTTCATTTCGTTGGTAGCCTTGTTCGTGAAAGTTATCGCAAGGATATTGTAATCGGGTACGTTCATGTCTTCGATAAGGTGAATTATTCTGTGAGTAAGCACGCGGGTTTTTCCGCTGCCCGCCCCTGCGAACACTAACACCGCGCCTTCGGTATCGTTGACCGCTCTTAATTGTTCTTCGTTAAGCATTAAATTGTTTATCATTCGTCAGTCCTCTATTCCTTCGGGTATAAACAGTCTTTTCGCCGTGTTTATCGCGAATATATCGCTCATACTCGCAAGATAATCGCATACGCATTGCGTCATGTCGCCGTTACGCATTCCCTGCGGTATTTCCCCCGGATGTTTTATAAAATAGTTAAATAATAAAGCAAGCATTCTGTCCGACTTTTGCTGCAAAACTTCTGCGTTTGCGTTGAAATAAACGTTGTCGAACATATACGTGCGGAGCTTGTTCATATAAAAGTAACCTTCTTCGCTCATGGTCACCGCGTCTTTGCCGTAAGAAGAGTTCACTACGTCGTTGACGAGAGTGTTTATCCTTTCCTTTTTCGAGTGACCTAAATACGCCGTGCAGTCGGCGGGCAGGTCGCTTTCCTTAATAAGTCCCGCTCTTATAGCGTCGTTTATGTCGTGGTTTATGTAAGCTATTCTGTCGGCGTAACTTACCACTTTACCTTCGAGCGTGGCGGGATTGCCTTTCGAAGTGTGGTTAAGTATTCCGTCTCTTACTTCGAAGGTAAGGTTAAGACCTCTGCCGTCGTTTTCCAAAATATCCACTACGCGTAAACTCTGCTCGTTGTGCTTAAAATGCCCCGTAAGCGCGTTAAGGACTCTTTCTCCCGCGTGACCGAAAGGCGTGTGTCCCAAGTCGTGACCTAAGCCTATCGCCTCCGTGAGGTCTTCGTTAAGAAGTAAAGCTCGGCTTATAGTCCTTGCTATCTGCGTAACTTCGAGCGTGTGCGTAAGTCGCGTACGGTAATGGTCTCCCATCGGACTTAAAAACACCTGCGTTTTGTGCTTTAACCGTCTGAACGACTTGCAATGGATTATTCTGTCGCGGTCACGCTGATATTCGGTACGGAGCGGACAGGGTTCTTCTTCTCGTAATCTCCCTTTCGTCTGTTCGCTTTTGGCTGCGTTTTCACTCAAAAACTCTCTTTCGTAACGTAAATAATCCTCTTTCATCAAAACCTCTGAAAACGTCGTCTTTGTATTTCGGACGTAAAAAATCCGCTATTACATTATAGCGGATTTCTCGGATTATTTCAAGTTAAACCGTGACTATTATTTAGTAAAAGTAAGACGTTTGAATAACAGACACCAAATGACGTCTACCCAACCCCAAGCAAAACCGACAAAAGTCACCAAAATCGCCGCTATGACGTTAAGCACGTTTTTCTTTTTGGAATGGATTACCGACGACCAACGAACGAGAACTTCCACTACCCAGTTCACGACGGGAATAAGTAAAAGGATAATCTGCACTAAACGAGATTGTTTGTTAAACCATTTTGCCATTTCTGTTTCCTCCGTTTTATAATATACGCGTATTCTTTCTCCGTTATTCGCAGAGATTTTTTACGATTACATTATACTCCCGACCCCCTAAAATGTCAATATACGACCTTCCCGAAACTCCGTGAAAAGAAAAAAGCGCAAGAATTTCTCACGCTTTGATGGTGCGGATAAAGAGGCTCGAACTCCCACGTCTAAGACACCAGATCCTAAGTCTGGCGCGTCTGCCAATTCCGCCATATCCGCATTTATTTAACCGATAAATATGATATAAATCAAATACCCCGTAAGACCTTTCGTGATTACGGGGTATTCGTGGTGATCCATCGGAGATTCGAACTCCGGACACCTTGATTAAAAGTCAAGTGCTCTACCGACTGAGCTAATGGATCATAGTGAGTGAAATGGCTGGGGTGGCAGGATTTGAACCTACGAATGCGGGAGTCAAAGTCCCGTGCCTTACCGCTTGGCGACACCCCAACAATTTGTGATTATGGGGTGAGTAGTGGGAGTCGAACCCACGACCTCCAGAGCCACAATCTGGCGCGCTAACCAACTGCGCTATACCCACCATATGGCGAACCAGGGGGGATTCGAACCCTCGACCTA
>CACXFJ010000014.1 GCA_902766965.1 uncultured Eubacteriales bacterium
CTCGTCATTATCAGATAATTCGAACCGCTCAACGCTAAAATAACCACCGGAAATTCGCTGCCCTGCGACTTATGCACGCTTACGCAGTACGCTAAAGTGAGTTCGTCCATATCCGCGCCGTCGTAAGTCACCACCTTGCCGTCGTCGAAAAGGACGTCTACGCCGCTTTTTCCTACCGACGCCACTATCCCGATATCGCCGTTAAAAACGCCGCTTCCTATTTCTCCCGTGTCGGGTTTACGCCAACTTAAACAGTAGTTATTGACGGTCTGCATTACCTTGTCTTTTACTCTGAAAGTAGTCTTGCCGTGAACTATTCCTTCCCCGTCGGGATTGAGTTCTTTCTGAATTTCGGCGTTCATATTTTCCACTCCCACTATACCTTTCCTTACCGGAGTAAGTACCTGAATATCGTTGGTCGTGACGTTAGCAAATTTCGGAATTCTCGTTTTTAGCATACCGATTACGGTATTTACGATATCCGAACCGTCGATTTTATTGTTTACGAAAAAGTCGTGTCTGTTGTCGACAAGAGGCATTTCGCCGCGGTTTATTCTGTGGGCGTTGGTTATTATAAAGCTCTTTTCCGACTGTCTGTAAATTTCGGTAAGTCCCACCACGTCAATGACTCCGCTCTCTATTACGTCGGTAAGAATGTTGCCGCACGACACGCTCGGGAGCTGATCCTTGTCGCCTACGAGTACGAGCCTTGCTCCTCGCGGTATTGCTTTGAGTAAGGCGTAGAAAATATAAATATCCGCCATACTTATTTCGTCGACTATTATTATGTCTGCGGTGAGAAGATTACTTTCGTTTTTTTCAAACTTCCCTTCCGCCGCGAAGTCCACGCCGAGCAGACGGTGAATGGTCTTCGATTCCGTCCCCGTCATTTCGGTCATACGCTTGCTTGCTCTTCCCGTCGGCGCGCAAAGAACGACCTTTTTGCCTCTGTGTTCGGCGATAGTCGTGATAGCCTTTATTATCGTGGTTTTTCCCGTGCCCGGTCCGCCCGTAATTACGGTGACGCCCGAAGAAAAGACTTTTTTTACCGCTTCCTTTTGTTTGTCGTGCAAGGTAATGGACTGCGTTTTTTCATAGTTATTTAATTCTTTATCCTCGTCCACGTCCCATCTTTCGACGCCTTTTTTTAACAGTATGAGTTTGGTCGCGATGGAATTTTCGGTGCGGTAGTTTAATTCGGTAGCGACGGTTTCCACCCCGTCCACGTCCACCGTTTTTACGTTAAACATTCCGTCAAGCACTCTTTCCACCGTGGAAGAGTCCACCGAAAGAAGTTTGGACGCGTTTTCTATAAGGATATTTTTAGGCAGACAGGTATGTCCGCCTTTTCCCGCGGCTTCGTTAAGGGTATGCACTATCCCGGCTTTGATTCTGAAATCGCCGTTTCGGTCTATCCCCATTTTTTCGGCTATCTTGTCCGCCGTCAAAAAGCCTATTCCGTCGACGTTTTCGATGAGGATATAAGGGTTGTTGCTGATTACCGACACGGTTGACTCGCCGTAGCACTTATAAATTTTTAATGCAAGTCCCATCGTAAGCCCGTACTTTTGCAGGAAGAAAAGGCTTTCTTTCATCTGTTTCGTTTTGCGGTAGCTTTCCACTATGTCGGCTAATTTAGAACGCCCTATTCCCGGCACTTCACGCAGCCTTTCGGGGTGATGGTCAAGAATGTCCATGGTGTCCATGCCGAAAGTTTTTATTATCTGCATAGCGGTCTTTTCGCCCACGCCTTTGAACAGTCCGCTCGAAAGGTACTTATATACCCCTTCCAAATCGTCGGGTTCGCTTATTTCCGCGCTTTCGACGACAAACTGCTCGCCGAAACGGCTGTTCTTCTTGAATTCTCCCGTAAGAACCATCACTTCTCCCTCGCTTACGAGCGGAAAAATACCGACGGCAGTAAAAAAATCGCCGTCGGTCTCGAAATTCAAGACGGTATATCCGTTCTCTTCGTTCACGAAGATTATATCCGCTACTCTTCCTTTAACAGTCATTACAGATATTTTTTCAATTCCTCCGTTTTGTCGGTCTTTTCCCACGCGAATTCGGGATTTCCGAAGTGACCGTAACTTGCGGTCTTTTCAAACTGCGGCGCGTTCAATTTAAGGTTGCTTATTATAGCCAACGGACGGAAGTCAAAGACCTTTTTCACTACTTCCGAAAGTCTTTCGTCGGTAAGTTTGCCCGTGCCGTGCGTGTTTATATCCACCGATACGGGATTTGCTTTCCCGATGGCGTAAGCTACCTGAATTTTGCAATACTTCGCAAGCCCCGCCGCAACTATGTTCTTCGCGACGTAACGGGCGTAATAAGTCGCGCTTCTATCCACCTTGGTGGGGTCTTTTCCCGAGAAACAACCGCCTCCGTGGGGAATAAATCCGCCGTAGGTGTCCACTATTATCTTTCTTCCCGTAAGTCCGCTGTCTCCTTTCGGTCCGCCGACTACGAATCTGCCCGTCGGATTTATGTAATACTTCGTGTCTTCGTCGAGATATTTTGCAGGGATAGCTTTCTTTATCACTTCTTCGAGCATATCTTTACGCAATACTTCCATATCTACGTCGGGGTCGTGCTGGGTACTTAATACCACCGCGTCCACTCTTACCGGCACGTCGTCGTCATATTCTACCGTAACCTGCGCCTTTCCGTCGGGGCGGAGATAACTAAACTTACCCTCCTTCCTGACTTCCGCAAGGCGTTTGCAGAGTTTATGGCTCAATACCATAGCAAGGGGCATATATTCTTCGGTTTCGTCGGAGGCAAACCCGAACATAAGTCCCTGGTCGCCTGCGCCTATCTTATCGAAGTCGCTTCCTCCCGCCTTTTCTTCGAGGCTGTTGTCCACACCCAAAGCTATATCGGGGGACTGACGGTTAAGGAGTACCTTTATTTCCGCGCCGTCGGCCGAAAAACCGTATTCCTCTTTATTATACCCTATTTTTCTTATTGTGTCTCTCGCCACTTTTTCTACGTCTACTTTCGCTACCGTGGTGATTTCTCCCATGATGAGCAAAAAGTTTTCGGTGCAGCAACATTCGCAAGCCACTCTCGCGTTCTTGTCTTCCGCTAATATAGCGTCGAGTATGGCGTCGCTTATTTGGTCGCAGACTTTATCGGGATGTCCTTCCGTTACGCTTTCGGAAGTAAATAATCTTTTCATAATAATTCTCCTTTTGTAAAAACAAGTAAGGCGGTTTTTCCCGCCTTACTGTAATAACTTTTTAGACGGTTATTCCTCGTCGGCGGTTTTTCCGCCTTCGTAGTTTAATTTTCTTTAATTGCTATTCTTCGTCGTCGGAATAATCGACTTCGTCGAATTTATCTTCGGACATTTGCTTGGTATCCTCCTCGTGATTTATGAGAGTCACGTTGCGATACTGTTTCATACCGGTACCCGCGGGGATAAGTTTACCTATAATGACGTTTTCTTTAAGACCGACGAGTTTGTCAACCTTGCCCTTGATAGCCGCGTCGGTAAGAACTCTTGCGGTCTCCTGGAAGGACGCCGCGGAAAGGAAGCTTTCGGTAGCCAAAGCGGCTTTACTTATACCGAGCAACACTCTCGTCGCGGTAGCGGGCATTCCGCCGTTGTCGAGGGCTTTTTCGTTGGCTTCTTCGAGTCTGGATATATCGACGAGTTCGTTAAGCAATAAGTCGGTGTCGTTCGGGTTGCTGATACGGACCTTTCTCAACATCTGTCTTACGATGACTTCGATATGTTTGTCGTTGATGTGAACGCCGTTGGTTCTGTACGCCGACTGAATTTCTCTTATCATCATTTCCTGAACGCCGTTTACGCCTTTCGTTCTCAATATGTCCTGCGGATTTACGCTACCTACGAACAACGGATCGCCGGCTTCGATGTTCTGTCCGTTCTTGACGAGAAGTTTCGCTCCGAACGGAATTTTGTAATCGAATTTAATTTCGTCGGCTCCGTCGAGATGTACGGTACGGTTGACCCCTTCTTCGGTAACGGTAATCTTACCTTTGACGTCGGCTATGGTAGCTTCGCCCTTCGGTTTACGAGCTTCGACAAGTTCTACTACACGGGGAAGACCTTGCGTGATATCTGCGCTGGAAGCTACGCCGCCGGTGTGGAAGGTACGCATCGTAAGCTGCGTGCCGGGTTCGCCTATCGACTGGGCGGCTATGATACCGACCGCTTCGCCCACTTTGACGGGGTTGTTACTTGCCATATTAGCTCCGTAACATTTAGCGCAAACGCCTACTTTGCACTTACAGCCCAAGATACTTCTTATATTGAGTTCTTCTATGCCGGCGTCCTGAATTTCTTTGGCTTTTTCTTCGCTTATCATAGTGTCCGCGGGAACGATAACTTCGCCGGTAGCGGGATTAACTACGTCGTTTACGGTAAATCTGCCAGTAATTCTTTCGCCGATTTCTTCCACGAGTCTGCCGCTTGCGTCGTACAGATTGCGTACGAGTACGCCCTTCTTGTCGCCGCAGTCGACTTCGTTTACGATTACGTCCTGACTTACGTCTACGAGCCTACGGGTAAGATAACCGGAGTCTGCCGTTTTAAGAGCGGTATCCGCTCCGCCTTTACGAGCGCCGTGGCTGGATATGAAGTATTCCAAAACGCTGAGTCCTTCACGGAAGGAAGACTTAACCGGAATTTCGATGACTTTACCGGTCGGGTCGTTCATAAGACCACGCATACCGGAAAGCTGCTTTATCTGCTGCATGCTACCACGAGCGCCGGAGTCTGCCATCATCCATATAGGATTCATTTTGTCGAACTCTTTGAAGTTCTTTTCAAGGTCTTTTTCGACGGCGTCGGTGGTGTTCTTCCATACTTCGACGACTTCGTTATATCTTTCTTCGTCGGTAATAAGACCTCTGTTGAAGTTCTTTTCTATTTTCAATACCTGGTTTTCCGCGTCGGAAAGAATTTCTTTCTTGTCGCCCGGTATCTTCATATCGAATACGCTGGTGGTAATCGCGCTTATCGTCGAGTACTTGTAACCTAAGGCTTTAACCTTGTCGAGAACCTTACTTACTTCGGTAGCTCCTTTGAGTTTGAAACAACGTTCGACTATCTGCGAAAGCTGTTTCTTCTTGACGATGAAGTCTATCTCTAATTTCATCATATCGTCGGGAGTGTTTCTTTCGACGAATCCGAGGTCCTGCGGGATAGCTTCGTTGAAGATAATCTTACCTACCGTGCAAGGAACGATTTTTCTGTAAACGAGACCGTTTATTTCTTTCGTCATACGGACGTTAATCTTCGCCTGCAATTCGATTTCTTTAATCTGATAAGCCATTTTCGCTTCGTCGGGATCCTTAAAGTAACGACCTTCGCCCAAAGCGCCCGGTTTCTCCAAAGTGAGGTAATAGGCACCCAAAATCATATCCTGGGTAGGCACGACTACCGGTTTGCCGTCGGACAACTTCAAAATGTTGTTGGTGGAGAGCATAAGTATTCTCGCTTCCGCCTGAGCTTCTATGCTGAGCGGAACGTGCACTGCCATCTGGTCTCCGTCGAAGTCGGCGTTGAACGCGGTACAAGCGAGCGGATGCAGTTTTATCGCTCTTCCTTCCACGAGTACGGGTTCGAAAGCCTGAATACCGAGTCTGTGAAGAGTAGGAGCGCGGTTAAGCAATACGGGGTGGTCTTTTATGACTTCTTCGAGAATATCCCATACCACCGGTTTCATTCTTTCAACGGCGCGTTTTGCGCTCTTAATGTTGTGACAGATTTCTTTATCCACAAGTTTACGGAATACGAACGGCTTAAAAAGTTCGAGAGCCATTTCTTTCGGCAAACCGCACTGATAAAGTTTAAGTTCCGGTCCTACGACGATAACCGAACGTCCGGAGTAGTCGACACGCTTACCGAGAAGGTTCTGACGGAAACGACCTTGTTTGCCGCGGAGCATATCGGAAAGGGATTTAAGGTTCCTGTTTCCCGCTCCCGTTACGGGCTTACCGTGACGTCCGTTGTCGATAAGGGCGTCCACCGCTTCCTGCAACATACGTTTTTCGTTACGAACGACTATGTCGGGCGCGCCGGATTCCATCATCTTTTTAAGACGATTGTTTCTTTTAATTACTCTTCTGTAAAGGTCGTTTAAGTCGCTCGTAGCGAATCTGCCGCCGTCCAACTGAACCATAGGACGGAGTTCGGGCGGAATTACGGGAAGCACGTCCATTACCATCCATTCGGGACGATTGCCGGACTTTCTGAACGCTTCCACGATTTCGAGACGCTTGGCTATCTTAACTTTCTTCATACCCTGACATTTAGCGAGTTCTTCTTTCAGTTCTTCGCTTTCCTTGTCGAGGTCGATTTCGCGGAGAAGAATTTTAAGGCTTTCCGCTCCCATTCCCGCGACGAAACTGTCCGCGCCGAATTCTTCTATCGCGGCTCTGTATTCGTCGTCCTTTATTACCTGCTTCTTGAAGAAGTTGGTCTTGCCCGGGTCGATTACGACGAAAGCGGCAAAGTAAATTACCTGTTCGACGCTCTTCGGACTCATATTAAGGATAGTGCTTATTCTGCTGGGTACGCCGCGGAAGTACCAAATATGGCTTACCGGAGCGGCAAGTTCTATATGTCCCATTCTTTCGCGACGAACTTTGCTCTTCGTGACTTCAACGCCGCACTTGTCGCAGATTATGCCTTTGTAGCGGATTCTTTTATACTTACCGCAGTGACATTCGTAGTCCTTCGTCGGCCCGAATATTTTTTCGCAGAACAAACCGTCTCTTTCGGGTTTCTGCGTTCTGTAATTGATGGTCTCGGGTTTGGTTACTTCTCCGTGCGACCATTCTCTTATCTTTTCGGGTGAAGCGATACTTATTTGTATCGAATCAAAGTTATTTATCTCTATCATAAACGTTCACCTCACTAAATTTCGTCGTCGTCGAAGCTCTTTGTCAAGATATCTTCGGTGTCGTCGACGTTAAGCGCGCCGAGAGAAGCGAGCAAATCTTCCGTGTCTTCTTCCTCTTCGTCGCCGTCGTCCTCGTCGTCTTCGTCGCTGCCGTACATATCGGAAAGTTTTCCGAGTACGCTTGCCATATCGTCTTCGTCGTCGGAGTAAAGGGTATCTTTATCGTCGGACTTGTCGTCGAACAAGCTGTATCCGTCGAGACCGAAGTCGTCGAGACTGACTTCCTTGGCTTCTTCCTTGCCGACGCTGTGAGCGGCGGGTTCGTACTCTCTTTCGTCGTCGTAGCTTTCGGGCAAATGAATTTCTTCGTCGCCTTCGCTGAACAACTTGACGTCGAGACCGAGAGCCTGAATTTCTTTCTTCAATACCTTAAACGCTTCGGGAATACCGGGTTCGGTAGCCACGTTGCTCTTAATGATACTGTCGAATATCTTCTGACGTCCCATAATGTCGTCGCTCTTTACGGTAAGAACTTCCTGCAAGATATGGCTTGCGCCGTACGCTTCCAAAGCCCAAACTTCCATTTCGCCGAAACGCTGTCCGCCGAACTGCGCTTTACCGCCGAGAGGCTGTTGCGTAACAAGGCTGTACGGACCTACGCTTCTTGCGTGAATCTTGTCGTCTACCAAGTGGACGAGTTTAAGCATGTACATATATCCGACGGTAACTCTGTTTTCGAACGGTTCTCCCGTACGTCCGTCGTAAAGCTGAATCTTGCCGTCCAAAGGCAAGTTGTTATCTTTGAACATTTCCTGAATGTCGTTTTCGCTTGCGCCGTCGAATACCGGCGTAGCTACCTTTATGTCGAGCATCTTGGCGACTAACCCTAAGTGAACTTCCAAAACCTGACCGATGTTCATACGGCTCGGAACGCCCAACGGGTTAAGGACAATCTGCAAAGGAGTACCGTCCGCAAGGAAAGGCATATCTTCTCTCGGCAACACTCTGGAAATAACGCCCTTGTTACCGTGACGTCCCGCCATTTTATCGCCGACGGAAATCTTACGTTTCTGCGCGATATATACTCTGACGAGTTTGTTTACGCCGGGGTCGAGTTCGTCCTTATTCTCTCTCGTGAATATCTTGACGTCTACTACCGTACCGCCTTCGCCGTGCGGAACTTTCAAAGATACGTCTCTTACTTCTCTGCTCTTTTCGCCGAAGATGGCTCTGAGAAGTCTTTCTTCGGGGGTAAGTTCGGTTTCTCCCTTGGGAGTGACTTTACCTACGAGATAATCTCCGCTTCTTACTTCCGCGCCTACCATTACGATACCGTCGGCGTCGAGATTTTTGAGAAGGTCTTCGCTTACGTTAGGAATATCTCTCGTAATCTGTTCTTCGCCCAACTTGGTGTCTCTCGCTTCGAGTTCGTATTCTTCTATATGGATAGTGGTGAACACGTCGTGTTTTACCAACTCTTCGCTTATAAGGATAGCGTCTTCGTAGTTGTAACCTTCCCACGTCATAAATCCTATGAGAATATTACGTCCGAGGGCGAGTTCTCCGTTCTGCGTGGCGGGTCCGTCGGCAAGCACGTCGCCTGCGTTTACTTTATCGCCTTTATTTACTATCGGGCGCTGGTTGATACAAGTGCCCTGATTGCTTCTTCTGAATTTTTGAAGTTCGTAAACTTCTTCTTCACCGTCTTCTTCGAGTACGACGATTTCGTCCGCGGTGACCGACTGAACGGTACCCGCTTTCTTGGCGATGATACATACGCCCGAGTCGTACGCTACCTTATATTCCATACCCGTTCCAACCACGGGAGCTTCGGGACGGAGCAAAGGTACGGCCTGACGCTGCATGTTACTACCCATAAGAGCGCGGTTTGCGTCGTCGTTTTCAAGGAAGGGAATAAGGCTGGTCGCTACCGATACGAGCTGTTTCGGGTCGACGTCCATATAGTCTACTTCGTTTGCGGGATATTCTTTTATATCTTCGCGGCAACGGCAGGTAACACGCGCGTTGACGAAACGGCTGTCCTCGGTAAGAGGTTCGTTCGCCTGCGCTACGATATACTTATCTTCTTCGTCTGCGGCAAGATAATCGACGTGGTCGGTGACTATACCCGTAGTTTTATCAACTTTACGATAAGGAGCTTCGATAAATCCGTATTCGTTGATTTTCGCGTAGGAAGACAAGGAAGTGATAAGACCGATGTTCTGACCTTCCGGCGTTTCGATAGGACACATTCTTCCGTAATGGGAGTGGTGAACGTCACGAACTTCGAAGCCGGCTCTTTCTCTGTTAAGTCCGCCCGGTCCGAGCGCGGAAAGTTTACGCTTGTGAGTAAGTTCCGCAATGGGGTTCGGTTGGTCCATAAACTGGGACAACTGGCTACTTCCGAAGAATTCTCTTATGGCGGAAGACACGGGTCTTATATTTATAAGGGACTGAGGAGTAACTTCGTTGGGGTCCTGAGCTATGCTCATTCTTTCCTTGATTACTCTTTCGAGTCTGGATATACCGATACGGAACTGGTTCTGGAGAAGTTCTCCCACGCTTCTTACTCTACGATTGCTCAAATGGTCGATGTTGTCGTCGAAGTAGAATCCGTATTTCATTCCGAGGTTGTAGCTTACGGTAGCCACGATATCGTCGGTGGTTATGTGCTTTACCACAAGCTCGTCTTTATGCGCCGCGCAGGCTCTCTTCAAAGCCTCCTTGTCGTCGCCGAATTCTTCGAGCAAAGGCAATAAAGCCGGGTAATAAACCTTTTCCTTAATGCCGATATTGCGGGGATTTTCGCCGATATACGAAGTAAGGTCGACGGTGTTGTTACCGATTACCTTGTATTCCTTTCCGTCGGGAGTAGCGACGTAAACTACGTTTATACCGGAATCCTGAATTTCCTTCGCCTTTTCTTCGGTCATCACTTCGCCTTTTTCGGCAAGGATTTCTCCGTCGGGCGAAACGGCGTCGCGGGACAGCGTCAACTTGTTAATTCTTTCCGCGAGAGAAAGTTTTTTGTTGAATTTATATCTGCCGACGTGACTTACGTCATAACGACGGGAGTCGAAGAATATGTTGTGGATAAGGACGTCGACGCCGTTGGTGGTGGGTACTTCGCCCGGTTTCAGACGACGATAGAGTTCTATCTTCGCTTTTTCCACGTCTTCGATATCTCCGTCCTTTTCGGCGGTAGCCATTATCATGGGGTCGTTATCGAAGAGTTTGAACAATTCCTCGTTGGTGCCGTATCCCAACGCTCTCAACAAAACGGTGGAAGTTATTTTACGGTTACGGTCGACTCTTACGCTCAACACTCCGGTGGGGTCCTGTTCGAATTCCAACCACGCGCCGCGGTTAGGAATAACGGTCGTGCCGTAGCGCATAACGCCGTTTTTATCGAGTTCTCCCTTAGTGTAAACGCCCGGGCTTCTGACAAGCTGGCTTACCACTACTCTTTCGGCGCCGTTAATGATGAAAGTACCTTTTTCCGTCATTTTGGGGATATCGCCCATAAATACGGTCTGTTCCAACATCTTACCGGTGTCCTTAACCGTGAGTCTTACCTTAACCTTCAACGGGGAAGTGTAGGTAACGTCTCTCTCTTTACATTCCTTAATCGTGTACTTGCAAGTACCGTCGAGGGTATGTTCCAAGAATTCCAACTCAAGTTTTCCGCTGTAGTCGGTAATCGGGGAAAAGTCCTGAAAAACTTCGCTGATACCTTCTCTTATGAAGGTGTCGTAAGAATCTCTCTGGACTTCAATTAGATAAGGCATATCGAGAATGTGTTTTATTTTGCTGAAAGACCATCTCTCGGTTTTGCCGCACTTAATCTTGTGGATTTTCTGAGACATCGCATTGCTCCTTAATAAAAAATTCTTTTTCACGCGGTGAAAAAATCGCCGTACCATATAAAACCGCAAGTATCCCCAAACCCCAAAACCTTTCGTTTTCGGGTAAGAGGGCGTGATACTTTAGAATATTTATACATTGTAGCATTATAGTCGATTTTTGCAACTATGTCAAATATATTTATTAAAATAAATAAATTTTTATAAAAATTCTTCTCCACGCCGCGGCGGCGGGGTAAAATTTTTTTTAATGTTGACTTATAATAAAGTTTCGGTTATGATAATTAAAGAATTAAATTTCTTTGTAGGAGCGAATAAAATGGAAGAAGAAAAGAAAATGTCTTCCGAAGCTGCTGTTTCGGAAGCCGAAAAAGCCGAGTTTAAGCAAGGCTATAAGCAAATAAAGGGTTTCAAAAACAAATTTCGTTACGTCGTGGACTTCGTAAAAGCTCACGAAAATTTAAGACAGGTCATACTTTTCACGCTGTTCAGTATGTGCTGCGCCGCGGGGCAGATGATAACGCAGTTCGTTCTTAAATATTCTTTACAGACGATAGACTCCCTTTGCGTGCCGTTTAAGTGGTTCATATTCGATTTTACCGACAGCAACACCGCCGACTTCATAGGGTTTTTGGCGGGCGCGGTGGTAGGACAGGCTCTTACCTTTATCCTTAACCGCAAAAAGACCTTCAAGTCTACGAATAACGTGCTTATTTCCGGCACGATGTACGCGATAATGGCGGTGGGTATCATACTTTTGCAAACCGCTCTCGGCGGCTGGGTAACCAACGCTTGCCAAAAAGCGAACCCCGTCGACAAATCCTCTTTCTTAGGATTTATCTACACCCTTACCGGTATGGCTGTGGGCGGACTTACCGCGTTCGTAATAAACTTCCTCGGCAACAAGTTCCTTATCATGCGTAACTGGGGCAAGAAAAATCTCCCCGCGGAAGAAGCGCAGACCGCCGCTACCGAAGAAGACGAAAAGGACAAGGACGAAGAATAATGCGACTTGACAAATACTTGAAAGTAGCGAGAATAATAAAACGCCGCTCAGTAGCCAACGAAGCGTGCAGTCACGACAGAGTGACGATAAACGGCAAAGAAGCGAAGCCCTCCAAGGAAGTCAAGGTCGGAGACGTGGTTACGGTAGGTTTCGGCGATAACAAACTTACTTTTCGTGTGCTGGAAGTACCCGATGGCAACGTCGCGAAAAACGCCGTCGGAATGCTCTACGAAATTATAGGATAATATGTTCGACGTAATAATACCCGCCGCCGGCAAATCGGTAAGAACGGGCTTTGACAAACTTAATGCAAAAATAGGAACGTTAACCGTGCTTCAACGCGCGGTTAACGCTTTTTTGGGCGTGGAAGGAATAGGCAAAATAATCGTGGTGGGAGACTCCGACCTTTTCGACGGAAGAGCTGACGTGACGGTGGTTAAAGGGGGCGAAACTCGCTCCGAATCGGTAAAAAACGGACTTGCCGCAGTCACCGCGGAATACGTCTTAATCCACGACGGGGCAAGACCTTTCGTCGATAACGACTTGATAAAACGTGTAATGAACGCCACTTTGGCTTTCGGGAGCGCAATCCCCTGCCTGCCCGTCACCGACACCCTCATGGAAAAGGACAGGAACCAACTCGTCCGCTCCGCCGACAGAGAACGTTTCGCCTCTGTTCAAACGCCGCAAGGTTTCAAAACAGAACAGCTAAGAAGAGCCTTTTCGGCGGCGCAAGGCAAAATAGACGCAGGCAAACTTTACACCGACGAAAGCAGTCTTTACGCCGAATTCATCGCGCCTTGCAGAATGGTGGACGGCTCCGCCTCCAATAAAAAAATAACCTACGAATCCGACTTCTACGGAATTACCGCAAGAGTCGGCACGGGCTTCGATTTACATAAATTTATCAAAAACAAACCTTTAAGGCTTTGCGGAACAGATATTCCGTACGAATACGGACTACTCGCCCACAGCGACGGCGACGTGGCTATCCACGCCCTTATGGACGCCCTCCTCACCGCCGTGGGAGAACGGGATATAGGCGTCCTTTTCCCCGACGACGACCCCGCCTACGAAAACATAAACAGCGTGGTTTTGTTGAGCCGCGTGACCGATATCGTGTCGTTAAAGAACGCCGTAATAAAATCGGTCAATATCGTAATCATCGCCCAAACACCGAAACTCTCTCCCTATATAGAAAAAATGCGTCAAAATATCGCCGCATACCTCGGAATAACCCTCGACTCCGTCGGAATATCGGCGACAACCACCGAAAACGTGGGAATAATCGGAGAAAATAAAGCCATTGCGGCGTTTGCAACGATAACATTGATATAACGAATTTCGGCTTACGCCGAGCGAATTTCCGCCATAGGCGGAGTTAATTGCCCTAACGGGCGTTAAACGAATTTCAAAGCTATGCTTTGAACGAATTTCCGCCACAGGCGGAGCGAATTTCACGGCATAGTCGTGAGCGAATTTCCGAGGCAAGCTCGGAACAGTCGATAAAAGATAAAGGCGGAATAGGATAGTAGTTCTATTCCGTTTTTTGTATTCGATTAGCCTTTTTACTTTCTTTTCGGTGTGAAAAGAAAGTAGCAAAGAAAC
>CACXFJ010000015.1 GCA_902766965.1 uncultured Eubacteriales bacterium
GAATATATGGAAAAATTCTCGGTTTCTCGTCTTATCGGCGCGCCTCCGGGATACGTCGGATACGACGAAGGCGGTCAGCTTACCGAAGCGGTAAGACGTCACCCCTACTCCGTCGTACTCTTCGACGAAATCGAAAAAGCTCACCCCGACGTCTTCAATATCCTCTTGCAAGTTCTTGACGACGGCAGAATAACCGATTCTCAGGGCAGAACCGTAGACTTCAAGAACACCATAATAATCATGACCAGCAACCTCGGATCGGCATATCTTCTCGACGGTATCGACGAAAACGGCGAAATAAGCGAAAAAGCTCGCGAAGAAACTCAAAACTTACTTAAACAGAGTTTCCGCCCCGAATTCTTAAACCGTCTCGACGAAATCGTTTTCTTCAAGCCTTTGACGAAAAAGGATATCGTAAAGATAATCGACTTACTGATAAGCGATTTGAGAAAGAGACTCGGAGAACGCCAACTCAACCTGCATATTACCGACAGAGCGAAAGACGCCATCGCGGAAAACAGTTACGACCCGCAATACGGCGCGCGTCCGTTGAAACGGTATATCCAGTCGCATATCGACACTCTTCTCGCCAAGACCATCATTCAAGGCAACGTACAAACCAACGATACTATATCCGTGGACTACGAAGACGGAAAATTTAGCGCAACGAACAAACACTAAGCGTATACAAGAAAAAAGAGTCGCATTTTTGCGGCTCTTTTTTCTTATTTTTTATTTTCAAATGAGTTCCGCTATTACGGAATTCTGAACCAAAATATACTTTTCTTTAATCCGAACGTATCCGTTGCTTATATCTATATAATTCTTAATTTTATCTAATTTAGTAGCATACGCTACAATAAAATCCTCATCGTATCTCTTGCGATAATCGTCGAGGTTCAGACCGCTGCACGTCCTTAACGCAAGCATAACGTACTCTTCCTTGTCCTCCGCTACGGAATATACTCTTTCGATTATTTGCGAACCGTTTCCGCTGTGAAGTCCGTTTATATAGGCGTCTATATCTGCCGAATTGTAATATCTCGCCCCGTCTACGTAAGAATGTGCCGCCGCCCCCACTCCGTAATAATCGGTCATATTCCAATAAGAAGAATTGTGTTTCGACTCGTATCCTGAGCGAGTAAAATTGCTGACTTCATATCGAATAAATCCTTTTTCTTTACACGTTTCCGCAACTTCTTCATATTGTTTTATTATGGCGTTTTCAGTAGCTACGGATACGAATTTATTTAATATCAGCTTCTGCAAGGGCGTGCCGTCTTCTACTTTAAGCATATACGCGGAAAGGTGTTTTACTCTATCTGATATTACCGATAAATCTTTCTTTACGTCCTGATTTTCAGTCAAGCCTATCATTAAATCCGCGCTCACGTTGTCGAAGTATTTATTCGCATCGTCAAGGCAACGCAACGCTTCGGCGGAATTATGCAACCGACCTATTTTTCTCAACAACGCGTCGTCGAGAGTTTGTACCCCTACGCTTACTCTGTTTATACCTATTTCTTTATATTTGCCGAAATCGGCGTTTGAATTCGGATTGACTTCTATGGTAAATTCCCGTATATCGTTATCGAAATTTTCGTATACGGCGAACGCTATCTTTTCTATAAGTTCCGGCGGCAAACTGCTCGGAGTTCCGCCGCCTATATATACCGTTTTTAATTTCTTGTTTTTTGCTCTTTCGCCTACCGATTTTATTTCCGCGATAAGCTCTTCGACGTATTTTTCTTTTACTTCGTCGCTGTATTTTCCCGAATAAAAATCACAGTAAAGGCACTTCCTTTCGCAAAAAGGAATATGAATATATAAGCCGACGCGGTCCATCAGTCGTTATCTATTTTAAGAATAGACATAAAGGCTTCGCTCGGTATCTGTACCGAACCTATCTGACGCATACGCTTTTTGCCTTCTTTCTGCTTTTCGAGAAGTTTCTTTTTACGAGTAATATCGCCGCCGTAACACTTTGCAAGCACGTCTTTTCTTAACGCTTTTACCGTTTCTCTCGCTATTACTTTATTCCCTATCGCCGCCTGTATGGGGATTTCGAAAAGCTGTCTCGGAATTACGTCTTTTAGTTTTTCCGCAATCATTCTCCCCCTTGCGTACGCTTTATCCCTATGCACGATTATGCTCAATGCGTCGCATACGTCGCCGTTAAGCAACATATCGAGCTTTATAAGGTCGTCTTCGTGATACCCGTCGAATTCGTAATCGAGACTTGCATAACCTCTCGTTCTCGATTTCAGGCTGTCAAAAAAGTCGTACACTATTTCGCTGAGGGGCATCCTGTATTCTATACGCACGCGGCTCGTGTCGAGATAAGTCAAATCTACGAAAACTCCCCTCTTTTCTTGGCATAAATCCATTATTGAACCGACGTATTCGGGCGGTGTGAATATATGAGCCTTTACGATAGGTTCTTCTATTTTCTCTATTTCGGTTGCGCTCGGAAGCTGCGACGGATTGCTTACGCTGAGGACTTCCCCGTCGGTTTTTGTGACGATATACGACACGCTCGGCGCCGTCGTTATCAAATCGAGGTCGAATTCTCTTTCGAGACGTTCTTCGATTATCTCCATATGCAGCAACCCTAAAAACCCGCAACGGAAACCGAACCCCAACGCCGTGGAAGTTTCGGGTTCGAATTCCAAAGACGCGTCGTTAAGGTTAAGTTTTTCGAGAGCGTCTCTTAAATCGTTATATTTGCTTCCGTCCGCGGGATAAACGCCGGCAAAAACCATCGGATTTATTTTTTTGTACCCTTTCAACGGTTCTTGAGCAGGTCTGTCGACGTGCGTTACGGTGTCGCCCACCGAAGTATCCTTTACGTTTTTTATGCTTGCGGCAAGATACCCTACGTCGCCCGCTTTAAGACTCTTTACCGGATACATATTCGGAGCGAATACGCCTACTTCCGTCACTTCGAATTCCTTTTTATTGCTCATAAAGCGAATTTTTTCGCCCGCTTTCAGCTCTCCGTCAACTATCCTTACGTTGCAGATAGCGCCTTTATAGTTGTCGTACATACTGTCGAAAATTAAAGCTTTCAAGGGAGCGTTTTCGTCGCCCGAAGGAGCGGGCAGTTTTTCCACTATATCGTCGAGTACCTGCTCTATATTAAGTCCTTCTTTCGCGCTTATAAGGGGAGCGTCGGAAGCGTCGAGACCTATTACGTCCTCGATTTCTTTTTTGACTTCGTCCGGGCGAGCCGACGGCAAGTCGATTTTGTTTATTACGGGTATTATTTCAAGGTCGTTATCGAGTGCAAGATACACGTTCGTCAAGGTTTGAGCCTCTATCCCCTGCGAAGCGTCCACCACGAGAATAGCTCCTTCGCATGCGGCAAGGCTTCTGCTTACTTCGTAAGTGAAGTCGACGTGCCCCGGGGTATCGATAAGATTAAACGTATACTCTTCGCCTTTGTGTTTGTAGAACATTCTTACGGGCGTAAGTTTTATCGTAATTCCGCGTTCCCTTTCTATATCCATAGAGTCGAGAAGTTGTTCTTTCATATCTCTTTCGCTCACTTGCCCGGTCTTTTCCATAATTCTGTCGGCAAGCGTACTTTTGCCGTGATCGATATGCGCTATTATGCAAAAATTGCGAATATGTTTCTGTCTGTCGTTCATATAACTCCGTTTAATCCGTTTGATTTATTCGATAGCATATATTATATATAAAAATTGTAAAATAATCAAATAAATTTCAAATAAGGTATTCCTCTATGAAGATTTTTAATGTATAATATTAGGGTAGGAGTGAAAATGGATATAAATTCTGTAAAAAACAATTTTTCTAAAAGAGGTTTTTCATTCGACTACTTCGAATCGGTCGACGACGCCTTATCCTTTATCGACGACCTAGTTCCAAAAAACTGTACCATAGGCTTCGGCGGAAGCGAAACCGTACTCGAAATCGGACTTCTCGATAAATTACGGGATAGAACGTTGCTACACAAAGCTCTTCTACCCGAAGAAAATCCTACTGACCTTATGGACAGAATGAGTAGAGCCGACTGGTACGTATGCAGTGCGAACGCCCTTGCGGAAACCGGCGATATAATAAATATCGACGGCAGAGGAAACAGAGTCGCGGCTACCGTCTACGGTCCGCAAAATATCCTCATCGTTGCCGGAACAAACAAACTTGTCCCCGATATTGCGGCGGGAATCGACAGGACGAGAAACATAGCTTCCCCAAAAAATTGCGTGCGTCTTAATAAAAAAACGCCTTGCGCAGTCACGGGAAAATGTAGCCGTTGCAACAGTCCCGATACTATTTGCAAAGCTACCGTCATCTTACATCACCCCACTACCGGCAAAAACGTATTTTTAGTAGTAATCAATAAAAATTTAGGATATTAAACTTGGAGGTTAACAAAATGTGGTTATTTGACAGACCTATCGCGCACAGAGGTTTTCACACCGATATTAAAGTCGCCACCGAAAACTCTATGAGCGCATTCAAA
>CACXFJ010000016.1 GCA_902766965.1 uncultured Eubacteriales bacterium
CGCAAGCAACGAAAGTTGCTGACAAAATCTTGTTTTGTCACGTTTCGATGTTATAATTTAAGCGAGAAAACTTGCTTGCAAGGGTTTTTGAGCACAACATTTCAACAGAAACGGCGGAATTGCACTGACAAAGCCGCAAGCAACGAAAGTTGCTGACAAAATTTTGTTTTGTCGCGTTTAGACGAAATAAAAATTTTTATCATTCCGTTGTTTTTACAACCGACTTTCCTTTGCCTTTAACGTACAATTAAGAAAAAAGGAGAGTTTATCTATGAAAAAAACAGTTGATTTTTCAAAACCCGTTACCGAAACGGTAATGGAATTTCCGGAAACGAAAGCAATACTAAAAAACCTCGGTTTCGGAATGATAGACAATGCGGTGGCAAGAGCGACCGTCGGAAAAATTACCTCCGTTAACAAAGGCGCACGCATAAAAAAGATATCGATAGAAATCGTCGCGAAAGCCTTTGAAGAACAAGGGTTCGAAGTCATAAACAAGGAGAGCGAAAAATGAAAAGAAAAATAATCCAAATTAACGAAGAAAAATGCAACGGTTGCGGAGCGTGCGCAAACGCCTGTCACGAAGGCGCAATCGAAATGATAAACGGTAAGGCAAAACTTACGCGAGACGATTATTGCGACGGATTCGGAGACTGCTTGCCGGCTTGCCCGACGGGCGCGATTACTTTTGTGGAAAGAGAAGCGGCGGCGTACGACGAGGACGCTGTGTTGAAAAACAAACAAGCAAAAATGCAAGAAAAGATGAGAAGCGGCGGGGTATCGTTCGGACGTCACGAGGGGTGTCCCGGGAAAAAGGCTATGACCTTAAATCGCGTCTCGGAGGAGGGCGAAGAACATACGACAATTTATAAAAAACCGACGTCGCGTCTCGGACAATGGCCGTGTCAGATAAAACTCGTCAACGTAAACGCCCCGTATTTCGACGGCGCGAAACTGCTTGTGGCGGCAGATTGCTCCGCATACGCTTACGCAAACCTTCACGAAGAATTTATGAAAGGAAAAATCACCGTTATCGGGTGTCCGAAACTCGACGCGACGGATTATTCCGAAAAACTAACAGAGATTATAAAAAACAACGACATCAAAAGCGTCACCGTGGTAAGAATGGAAGTCCCTTGTTGCGGCGGCATAGAAAATGCCGTAAAAAAAGCGTTGCAAGACAGCGGTAAATTTATTCCGTGGCAAGTCGTAACGATTTCTATAGACGGAAGACTGTCGGACTGACGCTTGCTTTCCGCAACGTATATAAAGCCTTTTGATTATTTCTTAACGACGTTGACGACAAAATCAATCCACTGTCTTACCGAGAATCCGATTTAATTCAACTCTCGCAATTCCCGGCAGGCACTAAACTCAAAATAGTCGGAATGGCAAGAAAAGCGAAATAACGATTTAACGGTCGCATATAAACAACGTGTAATTTTTATAAAGATAGAACAAGGCGATTAGAGTAAATATAATTTTCCGTAAAAGAAGGAACGGTATACTTCAAACCACAATTGAAAGTATACCGTTCCTAATGCAACCTCTCGGTTACGTTTCCTCTTCGATTATGCTAACATACAATTAAACGATTGTCAATAGCGAATTTTAAGTTTTTATAATTTTTTTCAGGACATAACAAGTTTGGACTACGCAACAAGTTGCTCCGCCGATCAAGCGGCGGCTATCACGCCGGTAAGTGTGTAATAATAGCACAATAAGCGACCACTCGCATATACTGTTATCCCTGTTTGGAGAGCGTTACGGTTTCGAAGTTAAATGTTTGGGAATGAGTGGGTAGTTGCTCGTCAGAATTGCCTGTGGCAATTTTACGAACCGTCAAAAAGGATTTTGACGTTTCGGTGCTTATTGCGTACATAACAAAAACGCCAAGCGTTTTGCTTGGCGTTTTTGTTATGGTGCGCAATAAGGGACTCGAACCCCTGACTTCCTCCATGTGACGGAGGCACTCTACCAGCTGAGTCAATTGCGCTCAACGGTATTAGTATAACGCCGAATTATAATTTTGTAAAGTAAATATTTAGGGAAAGTTGGCGTTTTCGGGGAGAGTTGATTGAGTTTTCGGGGAAGGGGAGTTTTAGAAAAAATTATTAGGGTCAAAAGGTTTTACATAAAAATTTATATTTGTTACAATATTCAAGGAATAAATTTGGAGGGTATGGGATTTATGAAATATGACGTACTTATAATCGGAGCCGGTCCTGCCGGGATTTTTACGGCGTTGGAACTACTCAGGAACAATTCGAATAAATCGATTCTCATTGCGGAGCAGGGGAACTTTATCGACAAAAGGTCTTGTCCGAAGGCGAAGACTGGTAAGTGCGTACATTGCAAGCCGACCTGCCACATTACGAGCGGTTTTGCGGGAGCGGGAGCGTTTTCCGACGGAAAACTGTCGTTAAGCTACGAAGTAGGGGGAGATTTCCCCGAACTTATAGGGGCGGCGAGGGCGCAGGAAGTCATCGACTACACCGATAAAATTTATCTCGAATTCGGCGCGGACACGCACGTCGAAGGGTTGGAAGCGACGGAAGATATAAAAAATATCCGTCTTAAAGCTATACAAGCCGACCTTAAACTGGTTGATTGTCCTATCCGCCATCTCGGTACGGAAAAGGCGCACGACCTTTATTTCGCTATTCAGAGATACCTTCTCGAGCACGGCGTGGAAATACTCGTACATCACGACGCGGAAGATTTGATAATAAAAGACGGCGTATGCACCGGCGCTGTAATCAACGGTAAAGAGTACCTTGCCGACAAGACGATAGTCGCTACGGGAAGAAAGGGCGCCGACTGGCTCGAAGATATGTGCCGCAAGCACGACATAAAGAACGAGGCGGGCGTCGTCGACATAGGCGTAAGGGTGGAACTTCGCAACGAAGTTATGGAAACCGTCAACAAAGCCCTGTACGAATCCAAACTTATCGGATATCCGAAGCCGTTTATGAACAAGGTAAGAACTTTCTGTCAGAACCCCGGCGGATACGTCGCGCAGGAAAACTACGAAAACGACCTTGCTTTGGTCAACGGACACAGCTATAAAGATAAAAAATCCGACAACACGAACCTTTCGATACTCTGTTCTCACCATTTCAGCGTACCGTTTAATCAGCCGATACTCTACGCGCAGAACATAGGGCAGTTATGTAACATGCTCGCCGACGGAAACATTCTCGTACAACGTTTGGGAGATATAAGAAACGGCAAGAGAACGTGGGAAAAAGAACTTTCGCAAGGTAACGTTCGTCCCACTTTGCCCGACGCGGTAGCGGGGGACATAACGAGCGCGTTGCCGTACAGAACCATGATAAGCATACTCGGATTTATCGAACAAGTCGACAAAGTCGTACCCGGATTTGCGGGAAGCGAAACCCTTTTGTACGCGCCCGAAATCAAATTTTACAGCAACCGCATAAAAATGGATAAACACCTCAACACGTCGGTAAAAAATCTGCATTGTCTCGGCGACAGCAGCGGTTGGACGAGAGGACTTATGATGGCGTCGGTAATGGGCGTAGTCATGGCGAAGGAACTTTTGAACGGCAATAATTAGAATGAAAACGAAAAGTCTTATCGCAAACAAACTTAAAGACGGGCATTTTTGGCTCGGCATAATAAGCGTAGCTTTTATTTTGTCCGCGTTCATTATCTTTGCGATAGACAGAATAAACGGCAGCGTAAGTTACGAATATATTGCCGCGGCAATGGTATGTATCTACGTGGCGGCGTTGTGCGTGTTTGCCGATTTATCGAGCGTAAGGTTAAAAGAAAACAAAAAATATCGCGTTCCCGTTATAATTTGCGCGGCGGTGGAAGTGGCGGTATTCGTCTTTACCATACTTACCATAAGGAAGTTTGCCGTAACGCAAAACGAACTAAACTTGCTTGCGGAGCAATGCTCGCATATTACCGAAATGACGGAAGAAGCGAAAGCTCTTTACGACGCGTACATAGCGAAAGCCGGAACGATGGAAGGGTTCTATCTGGAAACGGGCATAGTGTTTACGCTGTGGTGGTTTGCTCCTTTTATAGTGTCGTTGATAAGAATCAAACCCGATGAAAACGTAGAGGAAGAAAAGGAAAAAGAACCGGAATACGTCGTATCGGATTAAAACTTTATAATTACGCTATCGGCGTTTTGGGGTGCGGTTTTTATATCTGCGGTAACCCTAAAACGCTTTTTTTATGATTATAAATGTATGAACGAGTTTTGTCCGCCACAAAAAGA
>CACXFJ010000017.1 GCA_902766965.1 uncultured Eubacteriales bacterium
ATGACCGCCGACAGCGGCAACGTTTTTATTCAGCCTAAATCGGGCAAATACGTCACGGTGGAGGGTCTGTAATGAAATATAAACTTACGATAGCTATTATAGTGGCGGTTCTTCTCGTCGGCGGCGGAATTGCGGAAACGATTTTCGTCAACAAAACTTTCGACTCTTTCGAAGAAAAACTTCTTGCCGTAATGGAACGAGACGCCTACTCCTACGACGAAATTCAAAAAATCGGCGACTGGTGGAATAAACGTACGCAATTCCTCGAAATATCCATTCCGCACGTTCAACTTACCGAAATTACCGTAACCTACGGAGAACTTATCGGAGCCGTGGAAGAAGAAGACTACGACTCGGCGAACGCTCTTCTTAACCGCATTTACCGCTATTCGGTAGAAATCGGCAATCAATACGGTTTCAAATTAAAAAATATTCTATAAACCTCCGTAAAATTTTCTTATATCCAAACGTAAAGCGCGCTGCTTACGGAAAAATTTTTCGGGTTTTTCTTGCTTTATAATTATTACGATTTTCAAAAGAATATGTTAATATAATATGGATTAAAAAAGCAGGAGAATCTCGCGTTGCAAAACAAACCTTTCGTCGCAAAAAAAACGTTGCTTAAACTTATCGAATTCGTCATACCTTTAATTCTGTTGACCTGGGCGGTAATAAGAATAATTCTATATTTTATATCGGCGACCGAACGCAATTATATTTTTCTTGCGGTGCTTACCCTCGCTTTTGCGAACGTCGTTTTATTGCTGTACAGAATTATTGACTATATCAGGGGCGGTCTTGTCGCAATATCGGCGGACGATAAAGGTGTTTATTTCTTCGCAAAAAAACAAATATTTATCCCCTACGCTCAAATAACGCGTTGCGAATATCGTAACAATCGGTCAAGACGTACCCGTATGTCTTACGGCTCGATATACATAACCGCCGACGAAATCACATACAAAATCCCGTTCGTAAAAAACGTCTCCTCCGCGTGTAATTCACTCGCCGCTCTTATAGAGCACGGCAAAAGCGAACAAAAAAACCCCGACGGCAACGATTCCGGGCTCACTTTCTGAATTTAATAAGTCGATAAAGCCTTTTTCCGTTTACTCCGACGAAGATATAACTTAACAAAAAAAACGAGTCTTCACACTCGTTTGTTTTAGTCGTATTTTGTCTCAAATTTAATAAAAACAGAAGTTGCGGAAAAATACGAAAATTATCGCAGCGAAGTCAAATATTCCAACGCCTGTTTGTACAACCCGTACTTTTTCGACGCGTTACCGTTTAATCTCGACGCGTCGGAATTGTGTTTCAAATCGGCTATTTTTACCTTGCGCGCAAGCTCGTTTTTACCTATTTCCTTGACGTAATCCATATAAGGCACCGCCTTGTCGTGGGTAAGCAGTTTCAACGCGGTTATTATTTCCTCGTTAAAACCTTCTTCTTTCAGTTTCTCGAAAGAATACTTATCTCCGTGGTCTTCTATTACGTCGTGCAGCAACGCCACGCAAACGGCGTTCTCTTCGTCCATCTGAAAGGCAAGAAAAAACGGATGCATGACGTACGGATATCCGCCCTTATCGACGTCGTCCTTGTGCGCGTCGAACGCAATAACGCTCGCTTTTTTTACCCACGGAGAATAAAACATATAATACCGCCCCTTATCTGAAACATACGAATATTATACCACTCCGAAAAAGCTTTCGCAAGGGATACTTTTTATCGGAGGGGCTAAGTTACGTTATTTTTTGCGAAAACGAAAAGCAGAAACCTTACCGACTGACGAAAAGAGCTTTGTCGCTTCGGAGAAAAGGAAGAGTATAGCGGCAAGCGCGTCGTACAATCTTGATTTTTTGAGAAATTTATGGTAAAGTAAAAAAGACAAAGCGTATTATATAGCGATACGCGGAACTATTGACGCCGAATAACCTGCAAAAAATGCAAAATACAGGCAAAAGGAGTTGACAAGGTATGACGCACGCAAGGCAACCGCAGACGAGAAAGTCTGCCTATAATTTGAGTAAGCACAACGGAATTTGACCGCACTGCCGCATGGGTTTTTCTATGGGGCGGTGCGATTTTGTTTTTATAAGGAACAAAAGCTCGACGTTCACGCGCTTTATGTTTCAACCGATGAAAAACCTATTCCGAAAATCTTACTAAAAAGAAAAAAAGGAGATGAAAAATAATGAAAAAACGTTTTAAGACGGCAAATATACCTTTAATAATCGTTGTTCTTCTTGTTCTTGCCGTATTTTTCGGCGAGGCAATAAGAATTCATATAACCTCCCCTAATGCGAAATATGAAACGGTCGCAACAGCTCGGAGTTCCTCTGCGACAAACGGAACGAGAACGCCGACGCAAGTAAAATCGGGAGATTATATAAGCCTCGGCAAATATAACGGTAAAGACGTCGTTTGGAGATGTGTAAGTATAGACGAGAAAGGTCCGCTTATGCTCGCCGACAACGTAATCGACACGCTCCCGTACGACGCTAAGACCAGCGACAACGGAAGTACAAAGTCGCACGGGCGTAATCTTAAACGTGCCGACTATGGCTCTAATTATTGGAAAGACAGTAATATGCGTTCTTGGCTCAACTCTACGGCAGATGCCGGCAAGGTTAAGTGGTTATGCGGTAATCCCCCGAAAGCCGACTACGTTGACGGTAATGCTTACGATGAAAAAGCCGGATTTTTGAATGATTTTTCCAAAGCCGAGATTGCGACTATGAAGACAGTTACTCAACGTACTCTCGTATCTCACCCGGAATATACAAAAGGAATTTACGAGGGCGACGCTCGTTCTGATTTGGAATATAATCATTATATTGATAGCGTTGCAAGCAACTTTAGCAGTGCATATTATAAAAATACTACCGAAAAAGTTTTTCTTCTCGACGTTAAGCAAGTCAATACAGTATGGAAAAATTTCGACGACTATTACATAGGAAGAAACGAGCAAGGCGTGGCTGGCCGTATTGGTTGAGAACTCCGGTAAGCAATTGCAACCACGATATGCGCTACGTTCATAATAACGGATCTGTAGGTAGGGAGTCGCCACATCGTTCTTATATCGGAGTCAGACCTGCGTTTTATCTCGATACCGAATATTACGTAGCGACTTCCGGCGACGGAACTAAGGCAAATCCTTATGTTGGTTCTGCACCTGACAAAATCGAGGACGACTATACCGTAGTCGAGCCGGATGACGACCCTAATCAAGAGTAGGATATAAGCATCGAACAAAGCCTAAACCTTACACTTGGCGAGTGGTATTCTAAAGACGGCAAGTACGCTAATCCTACCGTCCCGGTTTACACCATTCAAAAGACAAGAAGTGACACGGAGAATATGGTAATCCTCATTTGTGGCGAAGGGTACACCAAAAACCAACAGCAAAAGTTTATAAATGATGCAACAAGAATTTGGCGTGGAGCAATGCAATATGAGCCGTATCGCAGTTATGCGGATAGATTCAACGTGTATGCGATTTGTACGGCATCTGAATCGAACTTTGAAAACGGCGGAAGTACGTTTTTTGACGTTGCTATAGGTTCAAGCGCATCAATAAGCGGAAGTATATCCCCGTTAAAAAATCAGATTTTATCACGCATTATTGGTCCGGAGTTTATCGAGGAGATTCACGATGCGCATATTGCTAAAACAACCGATCCGAATTCATCTTATTGGATAGGCAATAATAGCCCTCTTAGCGAATATGAACCATTTTATTATGTAAACAAGTATATCAGTCAGTTTGCGGTGCTTGTCAATTCTTCTGCAGACGTTGGCGCATCGCACAAGAATTATGAGAGGGGAATTCATTATTTGATTACTACTTCCGATTGCTATCGTTCTATTCAAACTTTAGCACACGAGTTTGGACACGGATTGCTAGAACTTGGCGACGAATATATGGCAAATGCGACAGAGCAAAATGACATCACTTCGCTCAACACTGCTTACAATGTCAATCCCGAGCAAGTAAAGTGGAAAAAACTGTTGGGATTCAGGAAGACTTATTCTTGTCCGGCGCAGTCATACGGCAATGCTTACAACTCGAGTTATGAATGTATTATGCGTGACACTGCCTATCAATTCTGCGAAGTATGTAAGTTGCAAGGATACAAGAGAATGTCGCAACTCATAGACGGCAAGAGCCTTTACGTTGCCGACCCCGAAGTCAAGAAATATACGGGACAATATTCCGCGTACTCGGATTTTGTGGATACCACCTACACCGGATATTATTATTTCGCAAACTATCGTAGCGGAGTGGTGCTTAGCGGAGCGGATAAAAACAAATTCAATGCCGGTATGGCGGGTGAAAAAATAGAGCTTAGGACGATTGTCCAAAATCTTTCGGACGTTACCGAACGCTACGTCACTATGAAAGTTTGGATAAAACGCGCCGACGGAAGCGTAGGAACTACGGTAGGCGGCAGTAGGCTTGAAGCAACTCAAACTTTTACTATTCCGGTTTGGAGTGAAAAGAGCAAGTTTTGGGCTAAAGGCGCTTTAGAATATACAGGCAGCGATTTTAATTCCGGATTAGCGAGTTGTTCGCTGATTTATCAAATTCCTGTCGACTCGGTTTTATACGAAGGCGACACGATCGCTTTTGAAGTGACGGACGAAAACGGGAACGTTTTAGCAAACGACGGCACGGAAACTCAAACTTACGCAAACGTGAATATCGAATATAAGTTCGAAGACGGAAGCGATATTCCTAACGCTCCCAAAGCCGTGATACCCGTACCTGTCGGGACTACGCTCGATTGGACTGCCCCGCCCGTGCTTTTAGGACATACCTTCATAAGAGCGGAAGGACAAAACGGAACGGTAAACGGTAGCGGTCAAACCGTGACGTATTATTACGTCAAACAAACCGACGCACATATCCACAATTGGGACGATTGGATTAGCAACGGAAACGGTACGCACACTCGCACTTGCAAAAAAGACAGCAGCCACACCGAAACGGCAAACTGCTCGGGCGGAACCGCAACCTGCACCGAAAAGGCAATTTGCGCCGTTTGCAAAACTTCTTACGGCGAAACTACTCCTCACTCTTACGGTACGTGGAAAGAAGAAGTCGCGGCAACCGAAACCGAGTTCGGAACAAAAGGACACTATGAATGTTCGGTTTGCGGAAAATACTTCGATAAAGACGGAAACGAAATCACCGACTTAATTATTGCTAAAATCGACGCACACAGAGTAATCGTCACGGGCGGTACCCTTAACGGCGACAAAGAGTTTGTTAAAGCAGGCGAAACTATAACGATTACTGCGGACGAACCGACAGCGGGAAAAGTGTTTAAGGGCTGGAAAGACGGTAACGGAGAAATCGTCAGCACCGACAAAAACTACACCTTTACGGTAAGCGGAGAAGTAAACCTTACCGCAGTGTACGACGACTTATCGTCGTCCGAAATAGAAACGGGTGGCAGCGGAAAACAAAGCGGCACGATAAGCGGCGGCAAGATAGCGTGCATAGTAATCGGTACGTTGCTGCTTGCGGGAATCGGCGGATTCGCAATCTTCTGGTTTGCGGTGAAGAGAAAGACTTTCGCCGACTTAGGCGCCGCAATCAAAGCATCGTTCGGAAAAAAGAAATAGAATATCCTATCCGAGCAAAGAAAAGTCCGATTCTCGTCTTACTTTATCGAATAAACTACGTTATAAAGGGTAAACTGTCATAAAAACGGCAATTTACCCTTTTGCATAGAAAAAGCTCGCAAAACGGAGTTTTATCCCCCATTTTTCGTGTATCCTTTCGCTCGCTCGACCGGATAGCGAATTTCTATTCTCCGGATTACTTCGTAATTTGCGAACCGCTCCGTTTTTTCTTACTTACTCTTCCTATTCGGGGCGGAGCAGTCTTCATACTGTGAGA
>CACXFJ010000018.1 GCA_902766965.1 uncultured Eubacteriales bacterium
GATTAAGATTTTTCCGCACTAAACTTCGTGACTGCGGAAAAATCCCGCATAACGAGTGGTCGGAGATGGGGCTCGTGTGTTTCTTTGTTACTTTCTTTTCACACCGAAAAGAAAGTAAGTAACTACTTTTTGCAAAGAAAAAAGGATAGAACCTTATATCCTATCCTTATTCGATTATTTATCCTTAACTCCGAAGCGTTAGCTTTGGAAATTAACGCCCGTTAGGGCAATTCACGCCAAACTTGTTTGGCAATTAACTCCGCGAAGCGGCAACGTATTACTCTAACTCAAACGCTCCCGTATACAGTTGATAATACACTCCGCGTTCCTTAATTAGTTTTTCGTGGCTGCCGCGTTCTATAATTCTTCCGTGGTCGAGGACCATTATTACGTCGGAATTCTTTACGGTGGACAGTCTGTGGGCGATTACGAATACCGTTCTGCCTTCCATAAGTTTGTCCATACCTTTCTGAACGATGGCTTCCGTACGGGTGTCTATCGAACTCGTCGCTTCGTCGAGTATCATTACGGGGGGATCGGCGACGGCGGCTCTCGCTATCGCGATAAGCTGACGCTGACCTTGCGACAGGTTTGCGCCGTTGTTGGTTAGTTCCGTGTTATATCCGTCGGGAAGACGGCTTATGAAGTCGTCCGCGCCCGCAAGGACGGCGGCTTTCTTGCACTCTTCGTCGGTTGCGTCGAGATTTCCGTAGCGGATATTGTCCATTACCGAACCGGTAAAGAGGTTGGTAGCCTGCAAAACAATTCCGAGAGAACGGCGTAAATCGGCTTTTTTAATTTTGTTTATGTTTATTCCGTCATATCGGATTTTGCCGTCGGCTATGTCGTAAAAGCGGTTGATAAGATTGGTTATAGTGGTTTTTCCCGCACCGGTAGCCCCGACGAAAGCGACTTTCTGACCGGGTTCCGCGTAGACCGTCACGTCGTGTAGGACGGGTTTGCCTTCTTCGTACGCGAAGTCCACGTCAAAGAGTCTTACGTCGCCGGCTAAAGGCGTGTAGCTAAGAGTTCCGTCGCCGTGGGGGTGCTTCCACGCCCATTTGCCCGTGTGCTTTTCGGTCTCCGTTACCGTTCCGTCTTCGCTTATTTCGGCGTTTACGAGCGTGACGTAGCCGTTATCTTCCTCGGGTTTTTCGTCCATAAGAGAGAATATTCTGTTCGCGCCCGCCATTGCCATAACGACGGTATTTATTTGTTGCGACGCCTGGTTTACATTCCCCGTAAACTGTTTAGTCATTCCGAGGAAGGATACCACTATCGCTATACCTTCGGTAATGTTCGTGAAAGACTGACCGGAGATACTCACGTTTTTGACTTTCGCCGCAATGAACAGTCCGCCGACAATCGCCGCAAGAACGTACAAAATATTGCCGATATTCATAATAATCGGACCTAAAGTGTTGGCGTAAGCGTGCGCGCGGTAGCTGTCGTTATAGAGTTCGTTGTTTATTTTGTCGAAGTCCTCGATACCTTTTTCTTCGTGGCAGAATACCTTTATTACTTTCTGCCCGTTCATCATTTCCTGAACGTATCCCTCGGTTTTGCCCACGCTCTTCTGCTGACGGATAAAGAACTTCGCGCTGCCGCCGCCGATAACTTTCGCGACGACGAGCATAAGGATTACGCCGCCGAGAATTATGAGGGCGAGCCAAAGGCTGAAATATACCATCATAAAGAATACGGCAAGGATAATGGTAATCGAACGGACGAGCGACGGGAAAGCGTTGTCGACGAGTTCCCTTAAGGTGTCGATATCGTTTGTGTAATGGCTCATTATATCGCCGTGTTTGTGCGTGTCGAAATACTTTATGGGCAGATTTTGCATCTTATCGAACATCGCGCGACGGAATTTGTGAAGAAATCCTTGCGTGATTATCGTCATAAGCTGGGTATAAACGGCGCAGGCGACAAGGGACAAAGCGTACATTCCGATAAGGAAAAGCATAAGGGGAAGCATCTCTTTCGACGCGTCCGCCCACGATAATCCTTCGAGAGTCGCCCTTTCGATAATCTGAATGACGTTGTTGGTAAAGAAAGACGGCACGGCTGCCGTTACCGAACAAAACAGCATACACAGTAACGTCACGGGGAACATTACGGGATAATAGTGAAACAGCAGTTTGATTACCCTGCCGAGATTTTTGCCCGAACCGCGGGAAGAGGACATATTACGGGCGGAATTCGTTGCTTTTTTATTCATTTTCGTCACCTCCCGTAGTCTGTTGTTCGTACACTTCTCTGTATATTTCGCTTGAAGACAGCAACTCTTCATGCTTGCCGGCACATTCTATCTTACCGTTGTTCATTACGAGAATAAGGTCTGCGTCCTGAACCGAAGCGATACGCTGAGCGATTATTATTTTCGTGGTTTCGGGAATATATTCCTTAAATCCCGCGCGGATAAGGGCGTCGGTCTTCGTGTCCACCGCGCTCGTCGAGTCGTCGAGAATAAGGATTTTCGGCTTTTTAAGCAAGGCTCTCGCTATGCAAAGACGCTGTTTTTGTCCGCCCGAAACGTTCGTTCCTCCCTGTTCTATCTTCGTGTCGTATCCGTCTGGGAAAGACCTTACGAAATCGTCCGCCTGCGCGAGACGGCAAGCCTCGACTATCTCTTCGTCGGTAGCTTCTTCGTTACCCCAACGTAAGTTTTCTTTAATCGAACCCGAAAAGAGAAGGTTCTTTTGTAAGACCATAGCCACGCTGTTACGCAAGGTTTCCACGTCGTAATCTCTTACGTCCACGCCGCCCACTTTTACCGAGCCTTCGGTGGCGTCGTACAGTCTCGGTATAAGTTGCACGAGAGTGGACTTCGACGACCCGGTCCCGCCGATTATTCCCACCGTCATTCCCGACGAAATTTTTAAGTTTATGTCGGAAAGAGCGTATTTTTTGGCAGACGCGGAGTATTTGAAACTTACGTCGTCGAATTCAACGCTGCCGTCGGCGACAGTTTTTACGGGGTTTTCCGGGTTTTTGAGAGCGGGTTCTTCGGTAAGAACTTCGTATATACGTCTTGCCGATTCGGTACTCATCGTAAGCATTACGAACACCATCGACATCATAAGAAGAGCCATAAGTACCTGCATACCGTAGGTAAGCAAGGCTTGCATGTCTCCGACGTTAAGGTCGACCCCGTTGCTGCTTATAATAAGTTTCGCTCCCACCCAAAGGATAAAGACCATATTGACGTAAACGCAAAGGTTCATAAGCGGATTGTTCCACGCGACGATTCTTTCGGCTTTTACGAAGTCCTTGCGGATATTGTCGGAAGCCGTCCCGAATTTCGTTTTTTCGTACTCTTCTCTCGCAAAACCCTTGACTACTCTCATTCCGCGAACGTTTTCTTCGACGGATTCGTTAAGTTTGTCGTATTTTTTGAAAACTCTCTTGAACGCGGGCAGAGCGAACTTGACTATTAAGAAAAGTCCGAACGCAAGCACGGGTATTATTATAGCGAACGACCAGGCAAGGCTTCCGCCCTTGACGAACGCCATAATCGTGGAAAAAACGAGAAGTAAAGGACATCTTATCGCGATGCGGATAAGCAGCATGAACGCCATCTGAACGTAGTTTACGTCGGTAGTCATTCTCGTGACCAGCGAAGCGGACGAAAACTTGTCTATGTTCTCGAAAGAATAGGTCTGTATTTTGTTGTAAACGTCTCCGCGGAGATTACGGGCGAAACCGGACGAGGCTTTCGCGCAGGTAAACCCGGCAAGACCGCCGCAAGCAAGACTTGCCACCGCCATCGCCACGAGTATGCCCCCCGTTTTCAATATCTCCGATATAGCCGCGTTTCCTTTTTCGATTACGTTTATGAGTTCCGCGGTAAAAAACGGAATACAGGACTCTATTATCGCTTCGCCAACAATGAAAATAAGCGTCAATATCGCAGGTTTTTTGAAGTCTTTGACGCTTTTTGCAAGTTGTTTCAGCATAACTGTCTCCTTTTTTATATTTATAAGAAAGATTGATCCTTTCGGGTGAAAGGATAAGGCAACTATAGTTTTTTTGTCAAGCAAATATCAAAATTCGTTATTTATAAAATATTAAAAGATATTATAACGAACGTTCGTTTTGCCGTTATCGCTCTTCCGAAACCATGTTTTCGTCCTCGTAAAAAACCTCTTTAAGGTATAACCCTTGAGGCGGAAAAGTTTTTCCGGCGAGCTTGCGGTTTTTCGTGTCGAGAACAGTTTTTACCGAGTCTTCGGGCAGAAGTCCCGCCCCGATATACGCGAGAGTTCCCGCGATTATCCTGACCATGTTGTAAAGAAAACCGTTGCCGGTAATCTCCAGCGTTATATCCTCGCCGTCTTTTCTAAGCGTTGCGGAATAAATTGTCCTCACCGTCGTCTTTATGCCGCTTCCCGTGGAAGAAAAACCCGAAAAATCGTGCGTGCCTATCAAATCTTCACAGGCTCTTTCCATCTTCTCGAAATCGACCTTATCGTAAGGAATTCTCGCGAAATGGTAGTTTTTTAGCGGGTGAAGCGTTCTCGAAACGTACATTTTGTAGACGTAGGTTTTTCGTTTAGCCGAGTATTGCGCGTGGAAATCGTCGCTTACTTTAATCGCCGACAAAACCCTTATATCTTCGGGTAAAGTCGTGTTCACGGCGAAAGCCATTTTCCCGACGGGGAAGTTTCCTTCGTAGTCGAAATGGGCTTTCTGCCCCAGAGCGTGGACTCCGCTGTCGGTTCTGCCGCTTGCCGAAAGGACTATCGGCGATTGCAGGATAAGCGAAAGTTTTTCTTCCAGCACCTGCTGAACGCTCGTTGCGTTCTTCTGCCGTTGCCACCCGGCGTAGTTTTTTCCGAAATATTCGACGGTCAATAGTATCCGCATGTTACAACAACCCGAAAAAGCCGCATTTGAGCATAATTATCAACGCTAAAAAGACAGCCGTTGCCAACGCCAAGAACAAATCTCTCCACGCGAATTTAAGGCGTTTCATTTTGGTTCTTTTGTCGGTAGCGTTGTAACACCTTGCGTCCATAGCCATTGCAAGCTCGTCCGCCCGTCTGAACGCCGACACGAACAAGGGTATAAGGACGGGTAAGAGAGCTTTCGCCCGTTTGAAAATATTGCCGTTGTCGAAGCAGGCTCCCCTTGCTTTCTGCGCCATCATAATCTTGTCGATTTCTTCGGTAAAAGACGGGATAAAACGTAACGCAATGCTCATTATTATAGCCACGTCGTGCACGGGGAATTTTATCCATTTGAGAGGCGTGAGGAGGCTTTCCAGCCCGTCGGTAAGAGTGACGGGGGTAGTCGTGAAAGTAATAAGAGACGTCGACACGACTAAGAATATAAGTCGCATAGCCATTTTCGACGCAAATATTAGTCCGCCGTCGGTGACGGTAAGTATCCACCACGACCAAAGCACCGTTCCCGTCTTATAGCAGAAGACGTTTATTATGACGGTGATAAGAACCACAAACAGAACCGCTTTTATCGATTTAAGGATACTTTTAAGCGGAACTTTGGATACCAAACACGCAATAAGTAAAAATGAGAAGCAGGCGAGATACGACCAGTAAGAGTCGCACAAAAAGACGGCGACTATATAGACGATGCCGGCAATAAGTTTCGTCCTCGGGTCGGCTTTGTGCAGCACGGAATTCGACGGGTAGTATTGACCGAACGCTACGTCACGCATTTTTCCGCCCCCTTTCGAGGTAAAGTTTCAGTTCTTTTACCAAGTCTTTTTCGTTAAGAACTTCGGGTATAACCACGCCCTTATCCCGTAAAAGTTTTACTATTTTCACTACGTGCGGAAGGCTCAATCCGTATTTTTCCACGTCCTCTCCGTAGAAAAGTTCCGTAGGGGTGGCGTCGGACAAAAGAACGCCGTCGTGAAGAAGAATTACTCTGTCGCAATATTCGGCTATTTCGTCCATATTGTGGCTTACGGTGATTACCGATTTGAGGAAACTTCCTTTAAGGCTTCGTATAAGGTCGAGCATATCCTTTTTGCCTGCCGGGTCGAGACCCGCGGTAGGTTCGTCGAGGACGAGAATTTCGGGTCGGCAGGCGAGTATCCCGGCTATCGCCGCCCGTCTTTTCTGTCCGCCCGAAAGTTCGAGAGGAGACCTGTCTTTTACTTCGTCGTAATCGAGTCCTACCATTTCTATCGCTTCTTTCGCGGCTTTATCGGCGTCCTCTTTGGAAAAACCGAAATTCACGGGTCCGAACTTTACGTCGGCTTCCACCGTGTCGGCAAAGAGCTGATATTCGGGATATTGAAAGAGCATACCGAGTTTTTTTCGCAAAGTTTTGTAATCGGGCTTTTTCGCCGAAAGGTCTATGTCGAAAACTTTAAGAGAGCCGCTTTGAAGTTTGATAAGTCCGTTCAGATGTTGGATAAGGGTGGACTTTCCGCTGCCGGTAGAACCTATTATTCCCACCGAATCCCCTTCGGACACGGTCAAAGACACGCCGTGTAAAGCGGCTTTTTCAAAGGGAGTTTTTTTGCCGTAAACGTACGAGAGGTCTTTTATTTCAATCTGCATATTTCCTCCGCAAGTTCTTCGTCTGTCAGGGTGGGTTTTATATCGAACCCGGCTTTACGCAGTTCTTCGCTCACGGCGGTGGCTACGGGAAGTTCGAGCTTGGCTTCCTTTACCGCTTCCGCGTCGGAAAAAACCTCTTTCGGCGTGCCGCGTTTTATAATTTTTCCGCGGCTCAAAACGAACGCTTTGTCGGCGTCCAACGCTTCGTCCATATAATGCGTGATTAAAATCACCGTCACGACGTTTTCTTTATTGAGAGATTTTACCGTGTCGAGAACTTCTTTCCTTCCTTCGGGGTCGAGCATTGCCGTCGACTCGTCGAGAATGAGAATTTTCGGTTGCATCGCAAGGACGGCGGCTATCGCCACTCGCTGTTTTTGTCCGCCCGAAAGTTTGTACGGGGTTCTGTCCTTGTACTCGTACATACCGACGGTTTTTAACGCGCGGTCCACTCTTTGGCGGATTTCTTCGGGGGGTACGCCCAAGTTTTCCGGTCCGAACGCCACGTCGTCTTCTATTATCGAAGCCACGGTCTGATTGTCGGGGTTTTGAAAGACCATTCCCACGTCGCTTCGTATAACGTAGCATAATTTTTCGTCGGCGGTGTCGTTTCCGTCGATAAAAACTTTCCCTTTCGACGGCACGAGAAAACCGTTAAGGAGTTTGGCAAGCGTGCTTTTGCCGCTGCCGTTATGCCCTAAAAGAACGACGAATTCCCCCTCGTCTATCGAAAAGGTAAGGTCGGTTACGCCGTTTTCCGAGTCGTTACCGTCGTGATTTTTGTATTTGTAAGTCGCGTCTATGACGTCTACTATGGGATTTTTCATACGAAAAATAATAACATAAAACTAAATAAATAGCAAATAAAATACGCCCGCGTAAACGATAGCCGCCCGATTGCGCGTAACGACGGAATATCCGCGTCGAAAAAAGGAGAAATCCGGCGTAAATAACCGCATATCACAAAAGCGTTTTGACATCACTCGTTGCACAATATAGAACAAGCAAGACGGGCTGTCTTGCTTCCTTGTGAGTCCGACTTGTGCGGATAAAGATTTTTCCGCACAAAGCATCGTGACTGCGAAAAAATCCCGCATAACGAGTGGTCGGAAAAACTTCACTCGGCGAACGCCGAACTTCACTTATTGTAAACACTTTACAAAACGTTAATTTCAAGCGATAATATACGGGTAAAAAACGGTGAGGTAAACGATATGGACCCTATACTAATAGCTATAATAGTAGTGCTTTGTCAGTACCCTTTGTGCATACTTACGCTCATTCGACTTTTCCGCTCGAACGAGCAAAAAAAGGCGATGATAGTCTGGAACGTTTTTATCGTCGCCGTGCCGATAATAGGAGTGGCTTCCTACTGGATTTATTACGCCGTCCGCGGACGAAAAAAGACCGCAAAAACCGCAGTTGCGGTATCCCAAAATAAAACAACGGATAACGAAAACGAGGATAATATCGAAATCAAAACGAAAAACTCGGAGAAAAACGATTAAAAAATTTTCTCCGCAAAATAACGAAAAATAAACAAAAACGATTAGAATTCTTACCGCAAAAAACGCGTAAAAATTCGGCGTTTTTACAAAAAATCAAACGATTAAAACGGTCGAAAAATTAAAGGATTTCGGCTGTTTTTTATAGGTCGTCGGCGTCCTGAACGGGGGTTAAATTCTCCGTTTCGTCGTATTCTCCCGACGGAATTCTCGTACCCGTGTAACTTCCGTCCGGGTCTGTTTTTTTATTTACGAAATCGTTTACCGGTTTCTTTTTCATGACAAAATTCTCCTTTTTTATTAGTCCGCTCGCGTCTTTTTGCGGCGGGTTCGGAAGATTTTATGCCCGAAAAGGGCGGGTTTTATACCCGTCGGTACGCATAAAAGAACGAGGAGAATTTTTTGACGAAAATGGATATTGACACGGGCGTGCAGGCAGTATATAATATATATACTAAATAAAATAGATAGGGCGAGCGCGCCCTTGAACGCGGCGGAGGTTAATATGAAAGCAAGAGGTTCGATAGGTAAGATTATAATTTGTATGGCGATGATATTTATCGTCTGCCTTGCCCTTACCGCTTGCGAACTTTCCGAACCTGCCGACGCCGGTAAATATTTCATCAACGACAACGCCGCCAACAAACTTAACAAAGACAACACCACCAAAGACCAGGCGATAGACCAGGTCACCGGCGGTATCGAGAACCTGCGTAAGTATCTCGACAGTACCGACGTGTCCACCACCGGCTATTATATGGGTATGGAATTCAACGTCGACGCGGTGGACCCCTCCACTCTCGACGGCGGGAACTTCCGCCTCAAAATTCAGGCGCACTTATACACCTATCCGTACCTTGACAAAGACGGAAATCTCATTTATAAGTACAAAAACCCGAAAGACGGCAAGTATTACGACAAACCCGACGAGGAAGGAACGTATATAAAAACCAGCGCGCAGGATATTCACAACGACAGAATCCGTTACAGCGACATTCTTATCGAGTGGTACAACGGCGCGACCAACCAGATGCTCATCGGTATGTACTTCGACGGAATAAACTCCGACCGAGACGACCCGGGTAACGTACTCTACCTTAATATCCAGGACTACAAACGTTCTTTCGATAAATTCGGCGACACCGTCCTTTACCAACAGCTCATAAGACTTCTTATGAGCCTTTCGGTAGAAAAGCTCCTTATCGCCGGTAATCTGCAAGGCGACGCCGGGACGTCGAGTATCCGTTCCCTTTTCGAAATCGCCGTCAACGAGAACTACAAACTCGTCCTTAACGACCCGGTCACGAGCGTGTTGTTTTACGGAATAACCGCCGACGCGGTGGCGGGTACTCTTACCGAGTTCATTCAAGGCATATTCAAGCCGTTCGAAGACAAAATAGACCCTCTCGTCAAAAAATATCTCGGGTTCAAGTTCTCGGTAATAGGCGCGGCGGTAATCAACAGCGTCGCGAGCGATATGCAGTTCTTTACGGAGCCCGACCCGGGCGGAACGCAGGAAATAATGACGGGAGCGCACCTCACGTTCAACGGCGCGGCGTTGAGCGGTAAAAACAACGCCGTCTACAACTACGTCAGCGACGTCACGTTCGAATACGGTTCTTATCCCCCCGCGGATATGAAGCTCGACCGCGACTTCTATATCCCGTACGAATACGGACAGTACGAATTCACCGGCAATCTTTATATTCCGCTCCTTAACGCCAACTACGACGCTCTTATCCGTACCGATATGCAACAGTACGATAACTCCACCAACAACGTGTTCATGGAGTATAGGGATATAGCGAACGGAGAACTCATGATAGGCGCGTACTACCGTTACGAAAAGAGTTTTATCGATATTTCGGGAATGGAATATCTTTACGGGTGGATTGACCTTAACCAACTCGGTTTTCCGAAAGTTTACGACAAAAGTCTCAACCTTGCCGAACTTTTAGGAAAGTTCTTCACCATGGTCAATAACGGTATAGTAAGCATTGTGGACGGAATACTGAGTCCCGACAAGAACGATAAAGAAAACCACCTTCTCGAAGAGATTATGAAAAAGACGTCTATGACGGAGAAGGACCCGAACGATATTTTCAGTAAAAATACCGAAACGCTTACGGTCGATATAGACCTTATCAAGGCGTTTTTGTACGAAACGGGCAAAGGCTCGTACACCACGAGGGATATTATTAACATTCTCGACTCCATGTTGCCGTATACGATGGATCAGATAGCCATCATGCTCGGCGTCGCGAATGCGGAAATAATGCTCGAAAACACGTATTTTGAGCTTACGCTCAACGTTGACACCAACGAAATCACGATTAAGATGCTGACGAACGTCGGCAGAAAAATCGAGGAAGGTTCGTTGATGATATTCCAATTAGATATAGTTCCCGTAGTCGTCGGTCAGAAAGTCAATATAGCCGACGTGGATTTTTCGGGGTTCAAACCGCTCGAACAGATCTATACCTATTCCGCCACCATGAACGGCAACTTCATTTTCAGCACCGCCGAAACGGTGGATATGTCGAAGCTGTTAAGCGCGACCATAGGCGAAAATTCCGGCTTGAACACGCCGTACAAACTGCCCACCAACGCGGGGGTTACGTTCCGACTTATCTACGACCAATTCGTCACCGACCACGTCGAGACCGACTCGCAGGGAAGGGTGATTTACGACGAGAACGGAGACCCTGTCGTCCATAAAGCGGGCAGAAGCGCGTTCCAGTTACAGATGTATCTTACGGGCGGCAGCGAGGAGACCGACGTAATTATCCGCCTTGCTTCCGACGACGTGGCGTTTAACAGCGACGTGTACAATCAACAGCCCAAGCGGGCGGGAGAACTCGGTTACGTCTGGGTAAGCATAGAGTGCGTCAAGGACAACAACACGCAGCGAATACCGAAAGTGAAGATAAGAGAAGACGTGTTCATGAACTCAATGAAGGCGTACCTTGACGGCACGAGCATATCCGACGACGCGGCGGAACTCGGCAAGAGCGAAGTCAACTTAAGCATAACGAGCATACTTTTCGCCCTTATAGAAGACAGCTACGTCGTTATGGAGCCGGAACAGTTGGAAATCACTTCCAGTAACGAAACCTTGCAGAACATTTTCCGCGTGAAAGGTCTTATCGGCAATATCAGAGTGAACGCCGGTTTCAGAAAGAGAGTCACCGGATTGCAGAGTATCAAGAAAGATTACGGAACGTATCAGGTAGGACAGTTCGAGAATATCAAGGGAAGAAGTCCGTACGATACGAAACTTCACGATACCGTTCCCGTATACTTCTACGAAGATTATCTCACCAAGTACCCCGAATTTATCGAGAGGTATATAAGAACTTCGGACGCCACCGCAAGCGAACTCGAAAGTTACGGCACGAATATCTATTATAAGAAAAAAGCCGACGGAAAATACGTTCTTAAATCGGAAGCGGGCGAAGACCTCACCGTTTACGAAAATTATAGGAATACGGCTACCGGCGAATATATTCCGTACGAATATATCAATACGGGGTGGGTTTCTCCGTACGATTTGAGGATAGATAAGAAGAGAGGCTTCATACAAGTCTATACACACGGCGGAAAAGTCAAAGCGATAAGGGAAGAAATAGAGGTTCCGTCAGGCTCTTTCTTTGCCGCCGAGGACGCGAATAATCAGGATATATCGAAAGTAAGGTTCCGTTTGGAGAGCCTTAAATTCGTGTTCAAGAACGAACGCGACGGCAAGTACCATTACGTCAACTATTACGGAGAAGACGTCACGATAGCCGACGAATACGTCAAGATAGAGAGCGGACAGGCGTATATTTACTACCTCGGAGTAATCGAGATGATGTACCATGCCGGCGGCGTAGAATATTACTATTTCGACGGCGATTACGCTCTTACCGACGGCGGCGAAAACGTTTATATCTACGGAAAGGAGACCAAGGACTTCCTTTTCGAATACGACGCGGGAAGCATAGAGATTACCGAAGCGGCGAAGAGTCAGTACGCGCCGAGAATAAACGGCAGCTTTATGGGTACGATAAGAAGATACGCCGTAGTCTTTACCGCGGGGATAAGAACAGAACTCGGTAAGCTCGTAGAGCTTAACTCGAAAGAATTTTACTCCAAAGAGGACGCCGAAAATACTATTCCCGTCTACGACGACAAGGGCGTTCTCGTAAAAGAAGAGGCGGCGCCGATAGTGCTTTTTGTCATGGAACCGTGCGAACCGCTCGCGGAAGAAGTCGTGGTAAACATACAGGTCAACACCCTTATGGAAATTTTCACGTTGCCCGCGACGTTTGCGATAGACTGGAACAACGTCACCCTTAAAGGCGAGATGATAGTGACGGAAGTCGTTATTGCCAAAGGAATGATGGGAGAAAAGACCTTCCCCGTAAGAATAATCGTCAAGAACAGAGAAATTACTCCCGCCGTACCCGGCGGCGGAGTGACCGTCTACACAAAAGAAACCGACGCCGCTACGAGCAACGTGCCCGTCGTGGACGTGGTAGAAATAGACCCGTACGATTATATAATCGCGAAAAACAAGTTCTTTATGGACATCAGCAACTATAATCCCGACCAATACGGAGCGGACGGCGCAGACCCCGAATATATGCAGATGTACAGAGAGAAAGAAAAGGAATTCGTCAACAAATACTTTGAAAATTACGAATTCACTATCCGTTTCAACGCAACTGCGAGTAACCTTTACCGCGACGGCGTTAAAGAAGAATACATAGCGACGGAGTACAGTAATTCCAACGGCGATAAGTTCGCGTGGAATTTCGACTTGTATAAAAACGGCGCTTACACCGAAGATAAAATAGCGGTCACCGCGACGGAAGGAAACACTTATACCGCGCTGTATCTCCACACTTACTTTAAGGGTCAGCTCGTCGCTTTGCAGGTCAACGTAGGACAAAGAATATTGTCGCATATCAAGTTCGGAGAGGACGACGCGTTCGACCCCGTCAAGGTAAACGGCGACAAAAAACCCGGCGACACGGGATATATCTACGGTCACTACGTAGCGAACTATTTCGACGAGTCGAGTTACGTCCTGCCCGTCAATCCCGTTTTCGTATTCACCGACGGAGCCAACCGCTATTACGAAAAAGTATTCGATATGCCCTATATATCCGGACTCACCGGAAACGGCAGCTATATTATTAACGAGTCCTACGGACTTACCTGGGGCAATAAAGAAATCACGAACATAGGAACGATGGGTTCTTATTACAAAGAAGGTGAGGGTGAAGACGGCGTCATCGTCAACCGTCCTTTCTATATAAGCAACGTCGTTCGCGATGAAAACGGAACGATAATAAAAGAAGATCCCCCCACGCCTACTTCGAACGATAGCGATATTACGAGTACGAGTATAAACTGGGACAGCATTTTCGGCGTGTACAAGCCGCACAGAAATCTCGGCACTTACACGAACGAATACACGAAGATTAACATTCTGTCGAACGTAGCGTTCCCGACGACGGTAATAAGTATCACGGTAGAGTGTCCGAAGCTCGACATGGCTAACGCCACTACCGCTACGGGTACGGTGATATCGGAAGCGGACGATTACGACCTGGACGAACACGGCAACAGAAAAGTATTTACGCCGAGCGCGGTGGAAATGGGTTCTACCGCGGGGTATTACCTTATAGACCCGCTCGACAAAAACACTTTGGAGATACCCACTACCGCGGTAATAGGATTTACCAACGCCGACGGAACGAAAGTGGCAAAACATCGTTTCGCAAACATAGAGTGGTGCGCGTCTTTCGACGCCGACGGCAACCCGAAACTAACCAACGAATCGGGGCACGAAGTGTTAAGGAAAGAGGGGAACAAGTATATTTTCAATCTCCCCACCGACGAAGCCGCGACGACGAAGATTATGGCAAAGATAGGCAGCCGCGTATCGGGGTATCAATACGTCACCGTATGCGTGCGCGTGTTAAGCAAAGACCCGCAGGACGTAGACTTCTTTACCGGTTCGTTCATGAGCGGCACGAGAATTACGGGAATAGAGCGGACGGACATAAATTATTCGCTCACTTCCGTAGGCAGTAAGGATATCATAGTCTACAACTATTACGTCAATACTTTCGCCGACTTCGAAATGCCCTCTTACATAAGAGCTTACTTCGGCGTCAACAACGAAAGAAGCGAGTACTATAAAGTAACGTGGACCCTTATGGACGGCAAAACCAACGCCGCCTTTAACCCGAACTCCGTCTGCAACATGATGGCAAAGATAGGCACGGGAGACGTCACGATAGAAATTTATTTATCGGTGGTAGTCGCCAATCACAGTATCGACAGAATAGAGCTTGCGGGAAGTATAGGCGGATATTACGTCAAAGCGGGAGCCGTAGACAGATACGTCCTCATCGGAGATATGTTAAAGACCGACTTTAACAACAAAACGATAGGACTTTCTTACTCCGTGGACGGAGCGGAACAATACGTTCTCGTCAGCATGGGACAGGAAGGATACGAAGACGTACCCGCCGGCAAAATAGGCTTGTACGGAAGGCTCGGAGACGCATACGTTCTACGTGAAACAATTTATCCGTACGAGTTTACCGAGAGAGTATATTCCGCTTTCAATATTTATTTCAAAAAGGGCGACGTAGTCACCGTGGCGGACATGACTAAACTGTCTTTCGGCGTCGTAGTCGACGTCCTCGGCAACACGGAGAGAGTGAAAATATCCGACGCCGCGGAGATTTCGTACAGATACGATTCCGCGTCGAGCAATCACGATAAGACGCAAATCGCGTTCAGAGATTACAAAAACGGAGAATACCGTTATCCCGCCATGACCGCAGACGGCAAGATTGCCGTTTACGACGACGAACACGGCGTGGTGTACGGAACGTTCACTCCGCAGGAGCTTTCCATGCTCGTGACGACATGGGACGCATCTAAGGATATTAAAGACTACGAGCTTACCGAAATAATAACGGGCAGCTCTTCCGAAGACTTCTCCGGTGTCCGCCTTAACGATATTTACGTTTACAGCGGCGGCAAA
>CACXFJ010000019.1 GCA_902766965.1 uncultured Eubacteriales bacterium
GACGTACTTGTTGCCGTCGGGCTGTGCGTAAGCGAACTGCCATTTACGTCCGGTGGGGAATCCGCCGCCGCCGCGACCGCGAAGTCCGCTGTCGAGGATTTCTTTAATGACGTCGGCTCTGTCCATCTGCAACGCGCGGGCAAGACCTTTGAACGCGCCTGCTCCGAGACCTTCTTCTATCTTTTCCGGGTTGATACTGCCGCAACCGTGCAAAGCGATACGAACCTGTTTCTTATAGAAGTTTATATCGTCCTGTTTGCTGATTTTCTGATGCGTGGAGGGGTCGACGTAAAGAAGTCTGTCGACTATGACGCCGTTTTCGAGATCGCTTTCCACTATTTCCGCGACGTCTTCTATCTTAACCATTCTGTAAAGGGTATCTTCGGGATAAATCTTTACGAACGGACCTTGCGAACAGAAACCGAAGCAACCTACCATATTTATGGTAACCTTATCTTCGAGTCCTTTTTCGGCAACGAGTCTTTCGAATTCGGCTTTGATTTCTTCCGAGTGAGAAGATAAGCAGCCCGTACCGCCGCAGAGAACTATATGACGTCTTCCGTCCGCTCCGGTAAACTTGGAATCGAGACAGGACGCGCATTCGTTACACTTTTTTTCGAGTTCCGCAAAATTCTTAATCATTATAACGCCTCCTTAGCTCTGTATTCTTCGATGATTTTGGGGACGGAGTTGACGGAAACTTTCGGGTATACCTGACCGTTAATGGAAACGGCGGGAGCAATACCGCACGCGCCGATACAACGCAGAGCGTCTATCGTAAACAAACCGTCTTCGGTGGTCTGACCGGGTTCTATCCCGAGAATTTCGGAAAACTTGTCGATAACCTGCTGCGCGCCTTTGACGTAGCAAGCGGTACCTAAGCAGCAACCTATTACGTACTTGCCTTTCGGTTGCAACGAGAAAAACGAATAGAACGTGACCACGCCGTAAATCTCGGCTACGGAAATACCGGTTCTTTCGGATACGATTTCTTGGACTTCGAGAGGAATATAGCCGTATTCCTTCTGAATGTCGCTCAAAATCATCATAAGCGGGGTTTTTTCATCTACGTATCTGTCACAAATCGCGTTGATACTTACGACAGCCGCTTCACTTAAATGAGCCATTTTAGCCCTCCTTATAAATATAGTAGCGTTTCTTGATATATCTTTGCCGATATATTGTTATATCTTTAACGATATAAATCGACTTATTATACTATAAATCGCATGTGAATGTCAATACTTAATCCCTTGCTTCCTCGACTATAATCGCAATAAAAATTAAATTGTTTTACAAGTGTTCACCATATTGACAAAAAGCCGTTCGTTTAATATAATAATGGTACATTAAAAATGACCGGAGGTAAATTATACCATGAAAAAAACAATGACTATCGTTGCTCTCGTAGCATTAGTAGCTGTGCTTTGCGTCGCTATGGTCGCTTGTATTCCTTCCGATCCCGCCAAAGCTATCAGCAACCTTGAAAAAGAAGGCTACACCGCCGTTAAAGACGCTACCGTCATTCCCGCGGCTCTCAGATTGGCTCAGGTTAAAGGCGTAGAAACCGTAGTTACCGCTGCGAACAAAGACGGCGAACACGTAACTCTCATCTACTTCGATTCGACCGAAAACGCGAAAGCCGCTTACTCCACCGTCGAATCTTACGCTAAAAAGAACGACAAATCGAAAGACGAAGTCGCAATAAAGAAGAGCGGAAAAATCATCTACTACGGAAGCGAAGCGGGCGTTAAAGCCGTTAAGTAATTCTTACGATAGACAAAAAAATTAAGGCTGCGATTATTTCGTAGCCTTTTTTATTGCTCTGTTATCTTAACTTTTTTAGTTCCGGGATAAAAATAAGGACGCCTTTATCGGGCGTCCTATTTTTATTTAAGAAAACTATTTCTCGATTATTTGTTGTTTTCTTCTACCGCGACTGCTACCGCAACGGTGGCTCCTACCATCGGGTTGTTACCCATTCCGATAAGTCCCATCATTTCGACGTGAGCGGGAACGGAAGAAGAACCGGCAAACTGTGCGTCGGAGTGCATACGTCCCATCGTGTCGGTCATACCGTAAGAAGCGGGACCCGCAGCCATGTTGTCGGGGTGGAGGGTTCTGCCCGTGCCGCCGCCGCTCGCTACGGAGAAGTAATACTTGCCGTGTTCCAAAGCCCATTTCTTATAGGTGCCGGATACGGGGTGTTGGAAACGGGTGGGGTTGGTGGAGTTGCCGGTGATGCCGACGTCTACGCCCTCTTTAATCATGATAGCCACGCCCTCGTTGACGTCGTTGGCGCCGTAGCATTTAACCTTAGCGCGTTCTCCGTCGCTGTAAGCGGTCTCTTTCACGACGTGAAGAGTATCGGTGAACTGGTCGTATTCGGTCTGAACGTAAGTAAAACCGTTAATACGGGAGATTATGAAAGCGGCGTCCTTTCCGAGACCGTTAAGGATAACGCGGAGGGGTTCTTTTCTTACCTTGTTAGCGGTTCTTGCAATACCTATTGCGCCTTCTGCCGCCGCGAAAGATTCGTGACCTGCTACGAAAGCGAAACATTTCGTGTCTTCGCGAAGAAGTTTTGCGGCGAGGTTTCCGTGTCCCAAGCCTACTTTACGGATTTCCGCAACGGAACCGGGTACGCAGAAAGCCTGAAGTCCGAGACCGATTGCTTCCGCGGCGTCGGCGGCTTTGCGGCAACCTTTTTTTATAGCGATAGCGCAACCCAAGGTGTAAGCCCAAATAGCGTTTTCGAAACAGATGGGCTGGATACCTCTTACGATACCGTCTACGTCAATACCTTTGGAAGTGCAAATTTCTTTCGCTTCTTCCATACTCTTGATGCCGTATTCTTTAAGAGCGGCTTCGAGTTTTTCTTTTCTTCTGTCATATCCTTCAAAAGTAACCATGTCTGCCTCCTATTCCACGCGGGGATTGATGTAGCGAGCGGCTTCCTTGAATCTGCCGTAGCTACCGGTACATTTAGCGAGCGCGTCTGCGGGAGCGACGCCCTTTTGGGTAATCATTTCGAGCATTTGACCTACTCTGATGAATTCGTAACCGATTACTTCGCCTTCTTTGTCGAGAGCGAGACGGGTGACGTATCCTTCAGCCATTTCGAGATAACGAACGCCTTTAGCCAAAGTGGAGTACATGGTACCTACCTGACTGCGAAGTCCTTTACCGAGGTCTTCGAGACCTGCGCCGACGGAAAGTCCGTTTTCGCTGAATGCGGACTGAGATCTTCCGTAGACAATCTGCAAGAAGAGTTCTCTCATAGCGGTATTTATCGCGTCGCAAACGAGGTCGGTATTGAGAGCTTCGAGAACGGTTTTGCCGGGGAGAATTTCCGCTGCCATAGCCGCGGAGTGAGTCATACCGGAACAGCCGATAGTCTCTACCAAAGCCTCCTGAATGATTCCGTCTTTTACGTTAAGGGATAATTTGCAAGCTCCCTGTTGCGGAGCGCACCAACCTACGCCGTGCGTAAAACCGCTGATGTCTTTAATTTCTTTCGATTGCACCCATTTTCCTTCTTCGGGAATGGGAGCCGGTCCGTGGTTAGGTCCTTTCTTGACGCAAACCATCTTTTCTACTTCGTGAGTGTATTGCACCGATATATCCTCCATTGAAAATATTTTTTTGTAGCGGTATGTTTTTTACCGCAATAATTGTACCACATAAAAAAGGGTTTTTGCAATGATTTTATTCTTTATTTTCCGTTTTTGCTTCAAGCTCTTTCAGTTTCGCTTCGTAGTCCACTTTTTTCCGTTCGGTTTTGAAAAAGCTCAGAACCGCGGGCAGCACAACCGCCACCAAAACGAAACTTATCGCGGCTCCGCGAGCGAGCATTCCGGTAAGCTGTTTTATAATAAGGTTGTTACTGACGAGCATGACTACCACGCAAATAGCCGAAATAATAAGGGCGCTTACGAATATCGCCGGGATAGCCTCGGTAGCCGATTTTATCGCGCATTCCTTGCCCGTCTTACAATCTTTTCTGTTGCGTTCGAAAGTGTTCGCCATAAGTATGGCGTAGTCCACCGTACAACCTAATTCGACGCTGCTTATTATTATATAGACCATAAAGTTTATGTTCTCGCCCAAAAGATAAGTAAGCGACAGGTTAAGCCATATCCCCAACTCTATTATCGCCACGATAAGTATACTTTTCAGCGGATTTCTTAACAATACGGCTATTATAAGGAAAATAATCGCTATACTCGCTATCGTTACTCTCATAAAATCGGTAGGAGTAGTCGTCGCCAAGTCGTAACTACCCGTAAGCATACCTATCGAATACCCGTCGTTGCCGAAAAATTCGGTGCGGACTTCCTTAATATAGCGGTAAGTGTTCATCGCCGCTTCGTCTTCGGTACTCCCTTTAATGTTGATGGTATACAAAGTGTACCACTTGCCGTTCACTTTGGAAAAATACGTGTTAATGGCGGACAGGTCGAGGTCTTTTGTAAGTTTTGTTATATCGAGGTTTTCAAAATCTATATCTTTAAGCAACTCTTCGATAGCCGCTACGTCCACCCCCTGCTCTTCGAGGACCTGCCTTACCTGCGGATCTTTTATCATCTGCGGAAAGTTGGTAAACGTACTCTCCATTTGCGCGGTTTTTTCTTTATCTGTAAGTATTTCGAGCATGGCTACAAGAGTATCTTTGTCTATATCGATAGTCGTGAACGCCCCCGTGACCCCGGACACTTTGCCGTTCGGAGCTTGTTTTAACTTTTCGATAAACTCTTTATGCGTCCCCTTAACCGTATCGAGCGGAACAGCCATGATAGTCTGATTGCCGAGTTCCGCCGCAAGAACTTTTTCGGCGGTATCGTGGTTTTCTTCGTACATTTTAAGATAACTGTATTGAAGTTTCGACTGACCGATAAAGGCGGGTACGGTAAGAGCCGCCGCAATCACTACGATGGCTATTCTTGCCCACACCGAGAACTTCGCTACGGGGCGAGCGACGTCGCCTTGTTTTAACCCTTTGAACGAAGGTTTTTTCTTCTTTATTAAAGTTTCCGCTTTGCCGATAAAGTTATGCGTGGTTTTTTCGGCGGCTTTATCTAAAAGAAGGGTCATTATGGGTTGCAGAATAAGTATAGTAATTATACTTAAAATTACGCCTTTTATAAGAACGCCCGCAATATCCGCGCCTAATCTGAAACGCATAAAATAAAGCGCGGCGAAACCTCCCACCGTGGTAAGACCGCTCGCTATTATGCTTCCCGCCGCTTCCGGCAGAGATTTTGCAGTGGCGTCGTACGCCGGCAGAAGTTTTCTGTTTTGTTTATACGTGTGCATATAAAACACGGAATAGTCCATCGTTATGGCAAGCTGTAAAACCGCGCTCGTAGCGAAACTTATTACGCTTATCGACGGATAGAGGTAATTAACCCCCATACTGATTACTATACTTACGCCAAGCGTCAGCATTACTATAACGGGGTCGATAAAACTCGGCGTAAACAGAAGCAAAATAACCACCGCCGCGATAACCGCGTAGATAAGGAAGTTCGGAAGGTCGTTAAGAGTGTCGGTCATAAGGGACTGCGACGTCTCGGTCGTCCCGGACGCGGCGAATTTTCTGTCGCCTAATTCCGCTTTGATACTGTCCATAACGGCGTAAGACGCGCTCGTGGACGGGGCTTCTTCGAGCATTATCATAAGGACGTAGTCGTAGGCGTCTTCGTTATCGATTTTGCGTTTAAGATAATCGCGTAAGGACGTAGCGTCTATCTTCATATCGGTAATCCCGAGTAGCTTTATATACTCGGCGTAACCCGACAAAAGGTCGTTGCTCCGAATGAGGGCTAAAAGTTCTTCCTCGTTCAGATTTTCGAAGTTAATATCGAGGTCCGCCAAAGATTTTTTTATTCCGTCGAGAGTTTCGGCGTCCTCCGCCCAGATAAGTTTTTTTACGCCGTCGATTTTTCTTATCTTTTCAACCGATTTTTTCAGTTCTTCATCGTTCCCGGCGCCTCTTACGACGACCATTGCGTCGCCCCTTATGCCGAAATTCTCTTTAAGAAAAGTCAAACCTTTTTGCGTGTCGAAATCGTTTGATAAATAACTTATCATATCGGAATTTATCTTGTCGTCGTCCTTGACTAAAAATACCGTGCCGACTATCGCGATAGCCAGAATCACGCCCACGACCAGCAAAACCATATTCCTGTACTTCAATAAAAATTCGGTTACTTTTTTCACTCGACTCCTCCGTCGTTATTCGTAGCGTCGCCGTTACTTTCGGCGACTTCCGCTTTATTTTTTCTTACGCCGAACTTAAAGTCGACGGGTTTTATTCTCTTGAAAAACACTAATAGGCACGGCAATACCAGCATAACGAGTACGTAGCTTATCGCCGCTCCCCTTGCCATAAGTCCGGTCATCTCTTTGACGAGCAGATTATTGCTTATAAAGTAGACGACCATACACACCGATATTATGACGGACGCGCTCACGCTTATCGCCGGGAAGGTACTGCTTACCGCTTTAATTGCCGCGATTTGGGTATCCTTATATTCTTGTTTAGCTTCCTCAAACCGCGTACTCATAAGTATGGCGTAATCTACGGTACAGCCTAATTGAATACTGCTGATTATGATATAAATCATAAAGTTTATCTTTGCGCCGAACATAGTGTTAAGGCTTATGTTTATCCAGACGGCGAGTTCTATAAGCACGACCATAAGAACGGATTTCCTGACCGATTTAAGCAGCAGACACATTATGACGAGTATTATGCCCACGCTTATTAACGACACTCTTAAAAAGTCGCCGGGGGTAATATCCGCCATGTCGGCTACTCCCGTAAGTATCCCGAAAGGATAGTTTACGTCAAAATATTTGTCGAGGGTGTCCATAAGATACTTTTCCGTCTTAAAAGCCGCAGCGTCCTCGGTATCTCCCGCAATCTCCACGAGATATAACGTATAAATTCTTTCTTCACCGTTTTTCCCCGCCTTGCGGAAAAGCATTTTCACAAAAGGTATTTCCGCCACGGCGTCGTTAGTTATAAGCTCTTTGAACTCTTTTTCGGGGATATTTATCCCGGTGAAAGCTCCGATGGCGGAATCTATTTTTTCGTCTTTTACAAGCTCCGCGATGAACTCTTTATGGCTGCCGGTCTTTACGTCGTAGGGCACGGCAATAATCATCTGATTTTGCAACGATTCGGCGAGCAATTCCTGCGAAGTGCGTTCGGCGGGCGGTTTATAAATCTTCAGATAGCTGAAATCCGCGAAATTCTGCCCGAAAAACGCGGGTATAACCAATGCTATCGACACTATCGCTATCGCATACCTTGCTTTAAGAACTTTTTTCGTCGCGGGTTCTACGTTGATATACAGGGTTTTGTGGGAAGTTTTTTCAATCGGCTTGTCCATAAATATCATAAGGCACGGTTGAACGAAAATCACGGTAAGGATGCTCATAACCACTCCTTTTATGACCACGTTGGCTAAATCCGCCCCTATGGTAAACCGCATAAAATACAGCGCGGCGAAACCGCCTATCGTCGTAAGTCCGCTGGCAAGCACGTTTATAGTTCCCCTCGGAATGGCGTTCTCTGCGGCTTGTAAAGGGTCGTTTCTGTCCCGTTCTTCCCGGTACGTATGCAACATAAAGACGGCGTAGTCCATCGTTATGCCGAGTTGCAACACACTGCTCGCGGCAAAACTCAATATGCTGACGTCTTTCAATATAATATTACTGCCGATATTTATCACTATCGCGACTCCCATCGTAAACAGCAGAACGAGCGGCTCCAAAAAGCTCTTCGTCGACAGCAAAAGTATTATCAACGCCGCAAGAAAACTGAAAATTATATAGTAAGGAACTTCTTTTAAGGTTTCGCTCATTACGGTATGTGCGAGAGCGGTCATACCCGAAATTGCGACCGACCTGCCGAGATTTTCGCCGAGTTCCCGTCTTATTTGTTCGTGTACGCCGAACGCTTCTTTCGTAGACGGCGAATAGGAAAAAAGAATGAGCAGAACGTAATTATATCCTATCGTCTCTCCCTTTTCGTCCACAATGGGTCTTCTTAAATAAGATTTCAGTTCTGCAACGTCGACTTTATCGCCTAAATTCAATATATCGGCGTATTTTTCTATGCTTTTTACGTCGCCATACCATACGAACTGCGTTATTCCCTCGATTTCGCGTTGCATTTTAGCTACGCTCGCCGAAAGAGCGGCGTCGTTATCCTCCCCTTCTACCACGACGAAAGCGTCGCCCTCTATGTCGAAAGTTTTTTTAAGAAATTCTATTCCGTTGTAAGTAGGAGTGTTTTTCGGTAAATATACCAACAAATCGGAATTTATCTTACCGCCGGCTATTACGAAATACGCGCCGACCATGCTCGCAATCAAAATTACGGCGGCTACTATCGTAACGACTAAACGATTTTTTACGATAAATTCCGAAAACTTTTTCATCTTCCGTTATTCTACGGTCACGCTTTTAGCGAGATTTCTCGGTTTGTCTATGTCGCAACCCTTTGCTCTCGCTATATAGTACGCCAAAAGCTGGGTGGGAATTACGCTGAGTATCGGATAAAGCGCGCCGTCCGTCTGCGGTATTCCTATAATATAGTCGCTGACGTCGGATATCGCCCTATTGTCTACGAAAGGCGTGATTACAGCCACGTTGGCTCCCCTCGTTTTGACTTCGATAAGTCCGCTGCAAGTCTTGTCGATGAGTTTTTCCTGCGTAACGAGCGCTATTGCCAAAACTCCTTTTTCTATAAGGGCGAGAGTGCCGTGTTTAAGTTCTCCCGCGGCGTACGCTTCGCAATGGATATAACTTATTTCTTTAAGTTTAAGACTGCCTTCCATGGCTACGCAATAGTCGAGTCCTCTGCCCAAATAAAACACGCTCTTCCTCGTGAAGTTCTTTCTCGCGAAGTCTGCGATAAAGTCGCTCGTTTCTAACGTTTTCGCTGCTTTTTCGGGCAATAAATCTATTTCTTTTTGCAACCTGTCGTATTCTTCTTCCGATATTTCGCCCTTGGTTTTTGCTAAATCGAGAACGAACATAGCGAATACCAAATCCTGACAGTTATACGCCTTGGTACTTGCTACGGCTATCTCCGGTCCTGCGTGAATGAGTAAGGCGTAGTCGGCGTAATGAACCATGCTCGACGAAGCCACGTTGCAGATAGTGAGAGTCTTGCCCCCTCTTTCCTTTACCATACGCTGACAGGTGAGAGTGTCCGCCGTTTCTCCGCTCTGCGATATGGTTACCGTAAGGGTGTTTTCGTCCACCTTTACGTCGCCGTAGCGGAATTCGCTCGCCATTTCGGAATAAACGTCCACGCTCGGAACGAACTTTCTTAACAGTTTTTCGCCGTATAACCCCGCGTGCAAAGCGGTGCCGCAAGCGACGATATTTATTCTCTTTACCGATTTAAGATAATCGGCGTCTATTTTGCCGAATTCCCCTTTGCGGTAGTTTTCGATAGCGCGGGACAAAGCGGTAGGGATTTCCCTTATTTCCTTGTCCATAAAACACTCGTAAGAGGAGGTTTCTCCGTTTTCGGTCTTGTCCACTTTTGTAAACACTTTCTTTATCGGACGTCCGAAAAAGTCGTAAAGTTTTATCGTCTTTCTCGTCAAAACGGCAAGCTGACCGTTGTCGAGAACGATACATTCGTCAAGTTCTTTTTGAAAACAATTTATATCGGAGCAAATAAAACTTTCTTTTCCGTTCGTGCCGACGATAAGAGGATTATCGACCTTCGCCGCATAAAGAGTGTCGGGCGCGTCGACGCAGATTATTCCCAAAGAAAACGCCCCTTTAAGTTCCGACACTGCTTGTAAAATAGCCTTTTTCGGATCCCCCATATCGTAATGTTCGATGAGGTGAGCAACGACTTCGCTGTCGGTCTGGCTGGAAAAAGTCACGCCTTTACGCATGAGTTCTTCCTTTATTTCGAGATAGTTTTCGATAATGCCGTTATGTACCACGGCGTAACGACCGTTGTTACTGATAAATGGATGAGCGTTCTTATCGCACGGTTCTCCGTGGGTAGCCCATCTCGTGTGTCCTATACCGATATTGCCGTCGATAGGGTACTTTTTAAGATGGTTTTCCAAATTTACGATACGACCTTTCTTTTTGGCGAGTTTTATCGTTCCGTCGGAACAAACCACGGCTACGCCGCTACTGTCGTATCCCCTGTATTCGAGATATTTTAATCCGTTTATTATGACGTCGGTAGCTTGTCTGTCGCCGACGTAACCTATTATTCCGCACATAGTTACTCCTTTAATACTTTTTATAGTATATCATAGTTTTTTATATTGTGCCATATTTTGCATATTATTTTTGTCTGAACCGATTTTTCCGTTGACAAACCGTCGATTTGCGGTTAAACTATTAGAGACGTTGCTGGTATGGCTCAGTCGGTAGAGCGGTTCACTCGTAATGAACAGGTCATCAGTTCGAATCTGATTACCAGCTCCAAAAATAAGAACGTTCTTTCGGACGTTCTTTTTTATTGAAAATCGAACCACATTTTCGTCTGCCGTTCCTTTTTCTTTTTCCCTGTTTCTTTCTCGTTCGGAAAAATTTTATTTAATGTCGCGTGAAATTTTTTGCCGTGGTCGTGATGACGGAAGTGAGTAAGTTCGTGACAAACCAAATAATCGCAATACCGTTCGTCGAACTGCAAGGCGTACATATTGTATTTTATTATGCGGCGTTTACCCGAAACGCACTGCCCCCAGTAGCTGTTCACCTTGACTATTTTGACTTCGGGCATACTCGGTATGCATAAATATCTGCCGAACTGATTATAAAAACGCTCGGTCTTTGCCGTAAAGAACTTCTTCGCTTCCTCTTCCCAAAATTTTATGAAAATCTTCTTCGCTTCTTCTCTGTCTTTATCGGGAGCGAAAACTATGATTTCGTCGTCGGATATTACCACTCCCGGACTTCCGTCCGATATTATAAGTCGATAGTTTTTCCCCAGGTAAGTAACGATGTTCTTGATATCTCCGTACCCCTCTCCCGCCGGTTTGTACCTGTTTTTTATCCACCTTACGTGCTTTTCGGCAAACTTCCGAGCCTCTTCTTCCGTATTGCTTTCGGGGGCGGTTATTATGAACGAAACGCCGTCGAACCGCATACTTATGCCTTTTACGCAAGCGGTCTTTACCGTTATGGGAACGGTCGCGCTGCCGATTTCGATTTTAATTTCGTATTCTCTCATAGTCCGATTGTTTTTTTAATAAATTATAAAATGCTTACTTACAAACGTTTCGTATCTTTTTCGATAAGTCTCGGCTTCGTCCTTGTAATCGGCGCGATAAACGCCCTCTTCATGACCCCTCGTTCGGAGTGGTTCGCTAATCTCGTCATTCCTGCGCTAAACGAAAAAATCCATTCCTTTCTGTGGCTTGCCGTATATATTTTGTACGCCGTGGTAACCGCCGAATTTTTAATCGACAAAACTTTGCGGAGCTATATATGGAGCTTGTTCCTTCTTGCCGTCGGCAATCCCGTCTGGTGTCTTGTTTTTTTCCGACTTCATTCGATAATAGGCGCGTTGTGCCTGTCGGTTCTTCTGCTGTCGGACAGTATCTTCGTCACCGTAATAAACGCTAAAAAAACTAAAATAAACTGGCTGTTTTGTTTGCTTATTTCCGTATGGTATCTCTATATAGCGGGGCTGAACGCGGCAATACTTATCCTGAACTTAAAAACCTTATTATAGAATCCGGATTATAGAATCCGGGCGGTTAAATTGCGTTCTATAATTTTTTTCTGTCCTTTAACGCTCTTTGCAAGGTGAGTTCGTCGGCGTATTCTATTTCGCTGCCCACGCTTATTCCGTACGCAAGACGGCTTACCGTTATTCCGAGCGGTTTTATAAGGTTAGCTAAATAAGTGGCGGTAAGCTCTCCGCCTATGTCGGGGTTGGTGGCGACGATTACTTCTTTCACTCCCGTAAGACGGGCTAAAAGCTCTTTTATCCTTATATCGTCCACGCCTACGCCCTTTTGAAAATCGATTACGCCGTGCAAAACGTGATAAACGCCGTTGAAATCGCCCATTTTTTCAAACGGAGCAATGTCTTTCGGTTCGGCGACCACGCATATCACCGACTTGTCGCGGGTAGCGCATATATCGCAGATCTCCGCGTCTGTGTAATTGCCGCATTCTTTACAAAAATGTATTTTCCGTTTGGCGTCCACTATAGCTTCGGCGAACTCTTCCGCGTAAGTAACGTCTTTTTCTATCACGCTGTAAGCGTACCTCGTAGCCGTCTTCAGTCCGACCCCCGGAAGGGTGCGGAACTTGGCTATGAGACGAGCCATACTTTCGCTTTCCATCGCTTAAAACAGTCCCCCCATTCCGCCGGTAAGCGGTCCCATAACTCTTTCGTTCTCTTCGTCGACTAATTTCATAGCCTCGTTTATTCCCGCCACTATCATATCTTCGAGCATTTCCACGTCGTCGGGATCCACCGCCGCGGGATCTATCTTTATAGAACTCAATTTCCTGTCGCAAGTCATCACTACTTCTACCATTCCGCCGCCTGCGGTAGCCACTACTTCGGTATCGGCAAGTTCTTCTTGCGCTACCTGTAAATCGTGTTGCATTTTCTGCGCCTGACGCATAAGTTGCTGCATATTGTTACCGCCGCCGAAGCCGCCGTTAAATTTGCCCATTATTATCTCTCCTTGTGAACTTTATTTTGAAAAAAATCGGTTATTTCACGCTGTCGTAATCGACGTAAAGCGCGGGTCTTATTCCGCTTCGTATGTTGTTATTCAGCGATCCGTATGCGTGAACGTATCCGGTATATTTTACGTATGCTATTCTCTTGTCCTTATATCCGTATCCTTCGGTAGCGTTGCCTGTAGCTTTTCCCTGCTCGCCGCCCGCTCCGCGTAACCACCAGCTCCCCTGTCCTCTGTGAGCGAGATTTTGGGATTTATAGACGCCGTTCGCCGCGGCGAAATCGGTGACCAAAGCCTTTCTTAAAGGATCGTTTTCGCGGTAGTCTTTGTTAAAACCGTAGTTTTCGTTAATGGCTTCGCTGTAATTGAGCGGCCATATCGTGCAGGAATAACTCGAAGTTTTGCCTTGCCAGTCGTAGCGGGTAAAACTTCTCGCCGAGATTTTCGCCTTTTCGGTACCGTTAAACATAGTATCGACCATTCCGTTCATCGTAGTGCGAAGATAGTTGGCGTCTATCTGTAATTTAACGAGTTTAAGTATCGTGCTGTCGCCGCCGTCCTGCCCGTAAGCCGAATCGCCGTCGAAGAAAGATTTCATAAAATTATCGAGGTTAAAAATACTTTGCGTCAGTTTATTTTGCGACAGAGTATTATACAAAACTTTCAATAAGGTTTCGTCGTTAGTGGAATACGCCGCGCAATTGAGAATATTCGTCGCCAACAAGGTCACTCTTCCCGACGGCGTAACGTCCTTTTTAGCGAGGACTCTCCATTCTATAGGCTCTACTTTGAAAATATAAGTGCTGCTCGAACTGTAACCGTTCGCGCTGAGGTTAGGCACGTTATTCGGTAAAAATTTGTAATAAGTCGTGCCGTTGTAGTTAAAATAGGAATTGTTGCCGGCGTTTTTGAACGCGTCGGATTTCTTTATCGCGGAATAAAGGGCGTATTCGGTCACCTGCGACTGCGGATAATTCCCGAACGTAACGTAGGTATAGCCGTCTTTATTAACCGCGGCTTCCGCTCTGTCGGCAAACTTGGCGTAAACGGATATCCCGCCGGCAGAACCTTTTTCGATGACGTTTATTTTGCTGCCCTCTTCGTAATCGGGAGTGGTGTACCACCCCAAAAAGGAATAGTTATAGGTGTTCCCCGTGGCAGCCGAGGTATAAGTCTTGGCGGGAGTCGGCAAAATAACGTCGTATTCTCCGCTGTAATTTAACGTGACGTTATCAAGGTCTATCGTCGCGTCGGACACGTTGAAATCGATTACGTTGCTTTCAGCCGAAGCGGGCGCTAAAGTAATTCTGTAATCGGTCTTGCCGACGCCGTTTTTACTGACTACGCGACATACCGCAAGTCTTTGCGAATGAGCGGTAAGGTCTATTACCGTGCTTTCGGCTTTCGTCACCTTCGTATTTTCGTCCTGAATTTTTTCCACGGACAAGGTAGCCCCGTCGCTTACCACGGCGATTTTTTTCAAATCTATTTCTTTGGTTCCGTCCTTGTAAAAATAAGTGAGAGTCTGCGGAGTGGTCGCCTTGAAATCGGTAGCGTAATTCAATATACGGGCTTCGCAATCTTTAAGATAAGTCGTATGCCCCGCTATCCCTGCGCTTAAAGCGATTATCGCAAAACAAACCGTAGCGATAAGCACCGCCGCGACCGTTCTTTTATTGATTTTTTTGCAAGTATTATTACTTTCCATTTACTCTCCGCAATAGTACATAGTTTGTCATAATTATTATATAATTAAAACCGCGCTTATGTCAACAACAAAAAAAGACCAGAAAAAACGGATAAGTAACGGTTAGTTGCCCTGACGGGCGTGAATTGCCAAGCTGACGGCTCGGCGTGAGTTTCCACTCCTTGCGGAGCGGAGTTAATTGCCACTGCGTGGCGTGAATTTCCACTGCGTGGAGTTAATTGCCCTATCGGGCGTGAATTGCCAAAATCATAGATTTCGGCGTTAAGGATAAAGAAAAAGGAACGGAAATAATTCCATTCCTTAATAAGATTTTTATATCCATATATCCAAAGCAACGGCTTTGGCAATTAACTCCACGGAGTGGACAATTTAATATCTCTCGTTTTTATCTCGTTTCGACTTTTTGTAATATGAATTGTAGACGGAAGGGTTATTTATGGTAGAGTTCCCTTTATTGAAAATAATATCGAATATTACGAACAACGCCGGAACGCAAAACAATATCTGCAACAAAAACGCCCATATCCCCGCTCCGCCGCATATCTTGAAATCCCAAACGAGAGTGATTATAAGCGGAATAATACCTATGACTATAAGCACTACGCCCCAAAGAGTAGTTCCGCCGACGGCGAGGAAAGCGCCGCCCCCTATCCCGGCTACGGCAAGAAGCATAAGCAAAGCTCCGCCGTACAGACCGAAACCGTACTTATTCCTGAACGCTCTGTTCACGAAATGTAAGATTATAGCAAGGACTACTACCGCGCCTAATGCTATGAGTAAATATTTAAGCCATTCTGCCATATCCGCACCTCACTTTATTGATATTTTCAGCATAACATATTGCGTTAATCCGTGTCAACTTTAATAATTTATTAAGGATTAAAATCGCCGTTTTACGCCGTTTTTATCAAAAATATGCCTTTGAATAAACTCTTATTCCTCCTCTAAAATCAGCGTCCGGATTTAACAATATCTTTCATTTCGTTGAAAACACTTAAAACCTATGATTTCTTCGCAAAAAACTTTTTCGTTATTTTAAGTTCAAACTCCTTGCACGTCCATACGGATATTTTCGATATTTCCGTCGACGAACTTATAAAGAGATAGTTCATTTCTGCTTGAAACAAACCAGTTGCATTCGATTTTTGAAAAATCGGTATTGATTTAGCCGTGGATAAATGTTATCATATCTTTATGCTTTTTATTACGGAGGAACAATGGAAGAAACAACGAACGTAAGCAGCCCGGAAAACGTACAAACGCAGCCAAGCGGTAATCTGTCCAAACGAACTTTTTGGATGTATCCTTTGGGGACCGTCGGCAGAGATTTTCTTTATATGCTGTTCAACAGCAATCTCATTACCTTTATACTCTTTACGAAAACTTTAACGACGGCTCAATTTACGTCGGTAAGTTTTATTATAATCGCGGCGAGAATATTCGACGCTTTCAACGATCCTATTATGGGCGGAATAGTCGAAAATACCCGTTCCCGTTTCGGACGATTTAAGCCGTGGATGTTTATCGGCGCGTTATTGACGGGATTGGTAGTAATAGCCGTGTTCAGCGTTCCCGTAGACGGGTGGGGCTTTATAGGCTTTCTTGCGGTAATGTATTTCCTTTTCAGCATAACCTTTACGATGAACGATATTTCGTATTGGGGTATGCTCCCCTCTCTTACCTCGAACGAAAGAGAACGCGACAAACTCACCTCTTTCGCTCAAATAGCCGCCACTGCTGGCGGAGCGGTAGCCGGCTTTATTATCCCGGTACTCGCCATCGGAGCCAACCCTCTCGGCGGCAGCGCGCCTAAAGCGTTTATGATTATAGCGGTGGCTTCCGCCGTTCTTATGTTCGGATTTCAGCTGTTCACCGTCTTCGGCGTAAAAGAAGCGCCTATGGTCCTCACCGCAAAGAAAAAGACGATGGGACTTAAAGATATGTTCCGTGTGATTTTCAAGAACGACCAGCTTATGTGGTGCGCCCTTATAGCTCTCCTCTATCAGACCGGCACGGGCGTCGTCGGCGGCGGACTCAGTATGAGTTACATATCTTTGAATTCGGCTATAACGGTACCCTAACTATGATTTTCGGGGCACTCGGAGGGATTTTAGGCGTAGTGTTCACGATAATTTATCCGTTGCTTTCGAAGAAGTTCGGACGAGACAAACTTCTCTATTCATGCGGTTTTGCCATGGTGATAGGATACGCTTTGATGCTCGTCTTCGGTCTGTGTATTCCGTCGGGTATCAAGACTTTCCATATGGATATATTCGGCTTTATCGTGGCGGACATAGACCTTAAATTCCTCATACTTTCCATCGGCAATTTCATTGCGGGTTACGGCGGCGGATTCTATATGATAATGGTCATAAGTATAGCGAACACGGTAGAGTACAACGAGTGGAAAACCGGCAATCGCGACGAA
>CACXFJ010000020.1 GCA_902766965.1 uncultured Eubacteriales bacterium
ACTCGGCAAAAAACGACGGACCTAAACTTCTGAAAAAATATCTTTTATACGCGAGAGCCGTCAGCGAAAACAACGGAACCGATTTAACGTCGGTTTTACGTTCTTTACGTCGAGGAGAACCTCGCAAAGAGAACACAACGCCGTACGCAGAAGAAGTCGCCGTCTTTTTAGAAAAATCCGGATACGACGTCGCAAGAAATTTAGGCAATGCGGAATATACTTTGCCGTTAGCCGTTTACGATAAAAACAAAGAAAAGTTTTTAATCGGAATAAATTTCGACTACGGCGAAGGCTCCGTGAAAGACTCCTCTCCTACCGAAAGCTATATTTCAAAACTTGATTTTTGGGAAAGAAAAGGTTGGAAAATCACTACCGTATGGTCTCGCGACTGGTGGTTGTCAAAAAATAAAGTCCTCGACGATTTATTGAAAGTTATAGAAAAAGAAGAACGCGTCGAAAACTCTTCCGACGCTTCCCTTTCCGCTATTTCTTTATCCCGTCAGACTTAACTCCGTCGAAATTTTTGAGTACGTCGCTCGCAAAATCGCTCGCCAACTTGTGCCTGCTATCGTAACTACGTTTCGCGGCGTCTATCAGACTCTCTATTAAGTCGGGATACGTCACTTCCTTTGACTTGAATAAATAACTCGCCATAGAGCCGGGTATAGTGTTGATTTCGTTTACGAACAATTTATTGTCTGCGTACAAAAAATCCACTCTTACGACTCCTTTGAGTTCGAACAGCAAATAAATTTCTTTCGTTATACGCATTATTTTGTCACGAAGTTTATAGGCTATATCCGCCGGAATTTTATGCTCCGCAGAGTCAGAAGACATATATTTGTCGTCAAAATTCAAAAACTTGTTTTCGGAAACGACTTCTTCCACGTCGCTTACTACGACTCCGTTTTCGCCGTCGAACGCCGCGCAATTGAACTCTCTGAAATTTTGCAAAGCTTTTTCTATTATCAGTTTATCGTCGAAACTTAAAGCGTATTCTATCCCTTTAATAAGTTCGTCCTTATCTTTTGCGTAAGATACCCCCACGCTCGAACCGTTTCTTGCGGGTTTTATTATAACGGGATACTCGATATCGGACAATTTTCCTACGTCGTAGCACTCCCTGAATATTCGGTAATTTACCGTCGGAAACTTAAATTTTTCAAGCAATGCTTTCGCAAACGCTTTATCCATACATATCCCGCTACCGACGGGATTAGAGGCGCTGTACGGTATTCCGACGGTTTCGAAATATCCGCTTAAACTACCGTTCTCGCCCGCTCCGCCGTGGTTGCACATAACGACGGCTTCTACTTTTTCACGCTTGCGAAAAACGCCGTTTCCGACGATTATTTCGCCGTTTTCAAAATATGCTTTTTTCAATCCTTTCGTCGAAAACTGCTTATAAGAATTTATCTCCGATAATTTTTCTCCGACATAAAAACTTCCGTTTTTCATATAAATCAACGTAATTTTAATCTTATTTTTTATTGCGTTATATGTAGATAATGCGGTAATTACCGATATATCGTGTTCGCAACTTTCCCCACCGAAAACAAGTCCTATCATAATAAAAACCCTCCGCTATAATATGTCCGGCAAATCGTTTTGTAAAAACAGTAAATCGCCCTTTCTCAGTATTTTATCGAAATGTTTTTGTGCCGCGGCGAGAGTAGAATAGACGTACGTTTCGCCTGCGTATTTTTTATCTATTCCCTTCTTTATAAGCCGCCTGTTCGAGCCGCACAGAATCATTACGTCTACGTGTTCCGACAGCCTTTTCCCTACCGAGAAATTAAGGCGTTTTTTCTCTCTGCCACCTTCGGCTATTCCTTGGCTTACCGCTACTTTCCTGCCGTCGAACGAGTCGATGACTTCCGTAGCGTACCTTATTCCCGCTTCGTTCGAGTTGTACCCGTCGTCTAATATATGTATTCCGTTCGCGTACAGATATTCCAACCTGTGCGGAGTCGGAGCAAGGTTTTTTATCACGGCTGAAATATTATCGCCGTCAACTCCGAGATAAGACGCTATCGTTGCGCACAATACTATATTTTGCAGATTATGTCTGCCCAAAAGTTTAGTTTCGGTAGCATAAACCTTGCCGTTTATGTGCAAATCGAATTTTGTATTCCAAAACGATATCGATACGTTGTCTGCGTACGCGTCCCCCGTTTTACCTATGCAGGAACGTAATTTTATACCCTTCCTTTCCTTATACATTTTTAACGCGTACTTATCGTTGCAATTAAAAGCGCAGACCGAAGTATATTTACTTAATTCGTTCTTTTCCGTATAGATTTCATGCAAAGACACAAACGTTTCCATATGTTGCGCGCATACCCCGGTGATTATCCCTATATCGGGCTTGAACGTTTCGCACAGACACTTTATATCTCCCTTTTTTCTCGCACCCATTTCCGCAATGAAAACTTCTTCGTCTCCTTTCGTTTTTTCCACGGTCAAAGCTATTCCCATAGGCGTATTGAAGTTACTTTCGGTCGATATTACTTTATATTTTTCCGACAACATTTCTGTAAGAATTCTTTTGCAACTCGTCTTTCCGAAACTACCGGTAATCCCGATTTTTATAACGTTTGCGTCGGCTAAACGCTCCGCTTGTTTTTTTACGAATTCTCTGTTTTTTCTTTCAAAATATTCTTTTGTTAAAATCGTGGAAAACAATGTAAAAAGCGGCGAAACGAGCGGTGTGCAGCTACTGTGACAAATCGATGTTTTTTCGCTCAAAAATGCCGTGGGAATTGTTGAAAACAAGACGGAAAACGCTACGCAAACGACGTAGTTTTTCGTGGCTCTTTCGGTAAATTTCAGTTTCGTTTTGAACGACACGGTATAAACGTACGCTACGGCTGCCACTAAACAACTCCAAACGATTTTAGCAGTTTCGTACAGATATCCGCCGTCGTCGAAAACGGCTAAAACAACAGTCGGTAACGATAGAGCCGCAATTACGAGCCAGTAAAGAAAAGTCTTCTTCCCGAATACGAAAACGTAATTATTTTTTTGCGCGCAAACGAGGTATCTTAACGACGTTACGACGCAAGTTATCGCATATAGTCCCGCTATTATCCATTTCATATCCACCTTCCGCAAGAAAATTTAAGAGTATCGCCGTAAACGCTTTATTCCTGTAGAGATAGGCAAAATGCCCCTCGCCTTTGAATATTACCAAAGAGCTGTTCTTGATATTACGACTAATTCTCTTTGCCATATATATGGGAGTGTCTTTGTCTTTGTCACCCCATACGATAAGAGTGGGCAGAGTAATTTTATTCAGTTCTCTCGTCTGATCTTCGTTCACTACGTTTTTGAAAGTTTCTTTCATCACGCCCGACAGCTTTCGGTAATCCTCGCTTCCTGCGGTATGTTTGATTTTAAGTTTTGTTAATAGTTTATGCGTCCCCACCTTAAAATAGTATTTTAAGCCTCGACGCGGTTTTATTCCCGCGCTGTCGACCAAAACCACTCCGTCAAGCAAATATCCGTATTCCGACGCCAGCCGTATAGCAACCCGTCCCCCGAACGAATGCCCGACTACGTACGCCGAACTCATTTTATAAAACCGTATCAAATCGGCAATGCTTTTCGCATAATCTCCGACGTAAGCCGGATACGGCAAAGGAGGCGTTTCTCCAAAGCCGTAAAAATCTACCAACGTCACGCGGAATTTATCCGCAACGAGTTTAGCACACGCTGAAAAAGAGCGAATATCTCCGCCCCAGCCGTGTAAAAAAATTACGTCTTTACCCTGTCCGAATTGAATATGATTAATCAGTTACGTCCTCCGCAATCACTTTCCAATATATGCAACAATTCTCTTTGTTGCGATAGTAATTGCGGCGGATACCCGAAAAAACAAAACCCTCTTTTTCGTACAAACTTCTTGCGGGAAGATTACTTTCCCTCACTTCCAACGTTATTCTCTCTATGTGTAAATCTTTTGCTATGCTGAAAATTTCTTCCAAAATTCGTTTGCCGTACCCTTGTCTTCTGAACTTTTCGGCTACGGCTATATTCATTATATCGCCTTCGTTAAGAACCTGCGAAAAACCGCCGTATGCCACGAGTTCTCCGTCGGAAAACAACACGACGTAGTGTTTGTCTTCTTGTCCTATCTCTTGTCTTAATAAGTTTTCGCTCCAAGCGTCTTTCCCGAAACATTCATATTCCAAATCGGCGACTTTTTTTACGTTATTTTCGGTTAAACTCTCTTTAACTAACATTCTATTCCCGTTTCTATTTCGGCGGAAGATTTTTTAACGTAAAAAGGTTTAGCTTGGCTTACGTATTCGCCTTTTTCGATTTTTGCCAAACATTTCGCTAACAATTCTTTCGGATAAGTGCCTTCCATATATATTTTTTCGTACGGATAAGCGTCTATCTCCGATTTATTTAAGGCAAGATATTCTTCTTTCCCGCCGTCGAAAATTCCGCAGTAAAAATTATCGTGCTTACAATCGAGAAGAGTCATTACT
>CACXFJ010000021.1 GCA_902766965.1 uncultured Eubacteriales bacterium
CAATGCTGTTTAATTTATTAACTGACTTAATCAAAGCAATGTCTTGACATATCAGAAAATCTAATATAGACTTTAATTAAATGATTATGTTTCTTAATCAAAACGACTAAATATTATATGGGAGAGCAGAATGAAAAGAAGATACTTATTTGTGAGCTGTTTTGTTTTGGCGGTAATTGCTATATTTTGTTTTAGCGGTTGTTCCTTCCTTAATCGGATGAATAACCAAAACAATAACAATTACAACAATAAGAATAACAAAAAATACTTTGTTACTTTTAACGTAGAAAATATCCCTGCTATGACCTTTACCGAACCTACGGTCATTAAGGAAAGCGACGTACCTGTGCCTACCGAAGAAAAAAGAGCTTTCGTAGGGTGGTATTTGGACGAGAATTTATCCGAAAAAGTCGTTTTTCCGTATAATTTGAATAAAGAAGTCACGTTTTTTGCAAAGTGGGAAGATATGTTATGTCTGTCCGTCGTCCGCGACGGCAATGCCCAAGAAAGTCGTTATTACCCGAAATCGAGCATTATTAAAGAAAAAGATATTAAAGAACCGGAATATGCAGACAAAATTTTTCAAGGTTGGTACTTGGAGCCCGAGTATATAACGAAAGTAACTTTTCCTTATGAAATAACCGAAGACGTGACTTTTTACGCTAAAATGGGGGATAAAAACCGTTTGACGTTAAAGGACAAAAATAATATTTTAGACGTAAATTATTATGCAAGCGGTACTTCTGTCGAAGAAAAAGACATAATAATCCCGCCCGCCGAAGACGGATATTATTTTGAGAGTTGGTATTCGGATGTCGCTTGTAAAACGAAAGTAGAGTTTCCTTATGAAATAACGAAAGATACGACTTTTTATGCCAAATGGAAAGAAGTTAAAGTTTCGAGCATAATTAAATTCGAAACGAATACATTTTATTCGGTTCAGGCTTTGCACGTGTATACAGGCGATAAAATCGGCGAGAAAAACGTGCCGCAATTATCGAGCGCAACCAAAGATTTCGTAGGTTGGTACCTGGATAGCGGATTTACGCAAAAGGTTGTGTTTCCGTTTGTCGTAAACGACGGCGCTCTGACTTTTTATGCAAAGTGGGAAGATAAAGTAGCGTTAAACTTAATTTTCGACGGAAGCGATAAAAACACGATACGGTATAAGAAGAACTCCGTAATAGAAAGTTCCGATTTGGAAATTCCGACAAAAGAAAATAAAATATTTGCCGGTTGGTACGCGGACGAAGAACTGACCGAAGCCGTTTCTTTTCCGTTTACGATAAGCGAAGAAACGTCTTTCTATGCGAAGTGGGAAGACGAAACCGTAGATAATACCGTAAAAGTTTCGTTCGAGACAAACGCTACGGAACAAATAAATACGCTTACCTTCGTCAAGGGAAGCGTACTCAACGAAGGAAATATCAAAAAAATAAATTCAGAAAATAAAGTACTGGTCGGTTGGTATCTTGAAAGCGATTTTATAAATAAAGTAACGTTCCCGTTGACGATTTCCGAAGACCTTACCCTTTATGCGAAGTGGGAAGACAAAATTATCCTTAACTTACAAAAAACCGATAGCGATATAACCACACTGTATTTTATTAAAGACGAGTCGGTATCATCGAGTGATTTTGAAATACCTTCTTTGGAGAATATGATATTTTCAGGTTGGTATTTGGATTCCGAATGTAAAAACGCCGTTAAGTTCCCGTATACGGTTACGACAAATACCACGTTTTATGCTAAATGGACAGAAAAAGAAGTTATATTAAAAATAGTATTTAATACTAACGTAAGCGAAGTTCTTTCACCGATGAGTTTGAAGAAAGGCACGGTAGTTAACGAAAGTAATATAAAAACCATAACGGTAGAGAACAAAACATTTTTAGGTTGGTATTCCAACGCCGATTTTTCTACTAAAGTTGTTTTCCCGTTTATTATCGAAAAGGATGTTATTCTATACGCAAAATGGCAAGATTATATTCATTTAGCCTATGAAACTAATTGCGATACAGCGTTGGAAGAAGATATTTTTACCAATATAACAAGCATTGATTTATCCGATATTAAAGTTCTCGAAAACTCGCTCGAAAGAGAATTTTTGGGTTGGTATTCAGATAGTTCGTTGCAAAATCCTGTTACTTATCCGTATACGCTGAACAAAGATACAACGTTTTACGCAAAATGGAAAATCAACGACGTTTGTACTATAAAATACTA
>CACXFJ010000022.1 GCA_902766965.1 uncultured Eubacteriales bacterium
AAAGAAGAGATTTTGGAAATGTATCTCAACGCTATTTACTACGGTAACGGAATTTACGGGATAGACAGCGCGTGTAAAAATTACTTTGATAAATCTCCTGCGGAGGTTTCCGTTGCCGAAAGTGCGATTTTAGCCGGAATAGTTAAAAATCCGTCGAAATATTCCCCTATTAACAACAAAGACAAGGCTCTCGAAAGAATGAAACTCGTTTGCGGTCTGATGAAAACGCAAAATTATATAAACGAAGAGGAATACGAAGAAGCCTTACGTTACGAATACGTTAAACCTTCCGATAACGGAATAAATCCGTATATAAACGCCGCTTTATCCGAAGCGTGCGAAATTTTGGGCGTAAACGAAAAAAATCTGTTGAAATCAAAATACGTCATTGAGTGTTATTACGACGAAAAACTACAAAATATCGTAGAAAATCTCGCTTCTTCCGATGATTTTTCGGTAAATACTTACGGCGGCAAAGCCGCCTTATCGTCGGTGGTGCTTTGCGATAACGCAAGCGGAGGCGTAATTGCCTGTTACTCTTCCGACGGAATAAACCCGATAGCTTTCCGCAGAAGTCCGGGGTCCTGCATTAAACCCGTAGCCGTCTACGCCCCCGCTTTGGAACGCAAAGCAATCACCGAAGCGACCGTTTTTAACGACGAAAAGACAGTTTTCGACGGCTATTCCCCGTCCAACTACAAAGATATTTATTACGGAAAAGTCGACGTGGAAACCGCCGTAAAAAAATCGATAAATACGGTAGCCGTAAATATTTTCCGTGAAACGGGAAAGGAATACTGCGTAAACAAAGCTATCGAAGCGGGAATATCCGTGGATAAAAACGACTTGAATCTGTCTTTCGCACTCGGCGGTATGACATACGGCGTAACCACTAAGGAAATGTGTCAAGCCTATACTTGCTTTGCTAACGGCGGAATGAAACGAAAAATAGGTCTTATTAGGACTATAAAAAACGTTGAAGGGAAAATTATATATAAAAATAACGAAGAAAGCGAAAAAGCCGTTTTTTCAAAAGAAACTTCATATATCATTACCGACCTATTACAAAAAACGGCTCAAAATGGAACTGCTCGCAAGCTGTCGGAAGTGAAATCGACCGAAGTTGCGGCAAAAACGGGAACGGTCAGCGGAGGCGTCGGCAATACCGACGCGTGGTGTATGAGCTACTCGCCCGACTATACTTTGTGTGTGTGGTACGGCGGAGCGGACAATACCGACGAAGAAAATATAGCGGTAACCGGCGGCGGTATCCCCGCTTTACTCTCGGCAAACGTATATAAATATTTACCGATACGGAATGAAAAATTCGATATACCCGACTCGGTGGCCGAAGTCGAAATAGACCTTTACGCAAGGAACGAAACCGATAAACTGTATTTAGCAAACGAAAACACGCCTTACGAATATAAAAAATCTTACGTTTTTTCGGAAAACAACGTACCGAAAGAAGTTTCGCCTTACTTTAATAACCTTTCCGCCGATTTTTCGGCGGAGAAGTTACCCGACGGCGGCGTTAAACTTCGTTTCTGCGTCATTTACCCTAACTCATACGTTATCACAAGAACAGATTTATCCGACGGTTCGGTAGTCGAAATTTACAGAAACGAAAATTTACCTCTCGAAAACTATTACGGCTTCGAAGAATTCACAGACGAACAAGCCGAAAACGGAAAGATATATCTATATAATTTAAAGATTTTTTACGCGTCCGATATATCCGCTAATCAAAGCGTAACCGTAATAACTTAAAAGCACGCCGTTAATCGGCGTGCCGTTTTTCGTTTATATAGGTTTTTACTATTAAATTTTATAAATCCTTAAAGTCGCAAACGATGGTTTCGGTATTGTTTATCGCGTCGGTGACGAGCTTTTCTATATCGAGAGCGGTTTCCATTTCTTCGGCGGCTTTTATGCTGGGTTTTATTACGGGGTTCTTCGGTAAAAAGACGGTGCAACAGTCTTCGTACGGTAAGATACTCGTTTCAAAAGTGTCGATTTTTTTTGCAATATCAATAATTTCGGTTTTATCCGAGCCTATAAGCGGTCTGAATACGGGTAAAGACACGACGCTGTTCGTTACGTTGATACTTTCCATAGTCTGACTTGCGACTTGACCTAAACTTTCGCCCGTTATTATCGCGCCGCATTTTTTTTCGATAGCTAAACGTTCGGCAATACGCATCATTATTCTGCGCATTATTGTAATCATATATTCTATCGGGCAATTTTCTTTAATCGCATACTGTATTTCGGTGAACGGAACGACCGCTAATTCTATCGGACCGCAATATCTCGATACTATTCTCGCTAATTTTATGACTTTTTCCTTAGCCATTTCGCTCGTAAACGGGAAACTATGGTAATGCACGGCGTAAATTTTAACTCCGCGTTTTGCCATAAGGTATGCAGCAACCGGGCTGTCTATTCCGCCGCTCAACAAAAGCATACCGTTGCCGCCGCAACCTACGGGCAGTCCGCCCGAACAAAGTATCTTTTTATAGAAAATATAGGAATATCCGTTTTCTCTGATGTCTACGTTGACTTCAAAGCCGAAGTTAAATAAATCTACCGTAAGTCCGCCTTTCGCTTTACGGAGCATAACCGCACCTATATCGCGCGCTATATCCATTGATTTAAGGGGAATTTTTTTGTCGGCGCGGTTGACGGTGACGCGGAATTTACCGGTACGAGGAAAAACTTCCGAGCAGGTCTCCGCAATTTTTTCCAAATCGGTGGGCATCTTTATTGCGGGGCTGACGCTGTATATACCGAATACTCTCGTAAGACGGGATATAATTTCCTGTTCGTCCGACTCGGAATATCCTATGATAAATAATCTGTTGTTGGAAGAAACGAGCCTGCATTGTACGCCTTCAAGCGATTCCACTATATTGTGTTTCAGCGTGGAAACGAAGTAATTCCTGTTGTTACCTTTAAGAAAAATTTCGCCGATTCTTATCAAAATTGTTCTTTCCATATTATCCTCTCATATATTTTATTAAGGTATTGTATTCTAAATTAAATGAATTTATGAAAGTATTTATATCCGAAATTGTCGTTTTATCGGATAAACTAACTCTAATTATGCCTTTTTCGTACTCTTGCGGCAGTTTCATATTTTCGGGTGTGTTTTTATCGGTTTTTTTAGAAGAACACGCGCTTCCGGTGCCTATAAAAATATCGTATTTTTCCAAAGAATGAAGGATAACTTCACCTCTCAAATATTTTAACGCAACGTTGAAAATATACGGCGAACAACGTTCGTCCGAACGAATTATTACGTCTTCCCTGTCAAAACCTTTCCTTAATTCGGCGTTACACTTTGAAGCATTGTCGTAGTTTTCTTTTTGCGACTTTATAGCGCGTTCGAGCGCGTACTCGAAAGCTACTATTCCCGCTACGTTTTCGGTGGACGACCTTATATTGAATTCCTGTCCGCCGCCGAATATTATGGGTTTAAGGTTGAGACCGCTTTTTATAAACAACACCCCGACTCCTCTCGGCGCATGAAATTTGTGTCCGCTTACCGAATAGAAATCTACGCCCGAATCGTTTAACGATACGTCGATTTTGCCTACCGCTTGCACGCCGTCGCTATGGAACAGTATATTTTTATTGTACGTTTTTACCATTTTGCAAAGCGATTTTATATCGTTTATTCCGCCCGTTTCGTTGTTTACGTGCATTATGGAAACGAGAGCAGTGTTTTCGTCGAGCAGTTTTTGCAATTCTTCGGGAATTACCCTGCCGCAAGAATCGACGGGACAAGCCACCACGTCGTAACCGCGTTGTTTTAGCTCATCCGCCGGGCGTTTTACGGCGGGGTGTTCGCTTTCGGATATAATTATTCTGCATTTATTGGGCTTTTTCGAGCCGAATAATACTAAATTGTTACTTTCCGAGCCGCTTGACGTAAATATAATTTTTCCGTCGCCTTTCAGTAGTTTGCAAACGTTGCTGCGGCATTTATCCAAAGTTTTCGCAACGTCCACCGAGGGACCGTACGGTGCGGACGGATTAAAAAACTTGTCCGTCATGTATTCTTTCATTATGTCCGCGCATTCCGGTAAAGTAGGAGTCGTGCTTGCGTTATCTAAAAATATCATCGGTACCTCTCTTATAAGTTTCCGCCAAGGCGTAGAGATATTCGTCGGCGTTTATGGAAAATTCCCTCCCGTCGCTTTTGACGGTTATCGGAAATTCCGCGTCGCCTTCGTAATATTTCTTTTCGGTTTCGCCGCGAACGATTTCGGCTTTACGCAAGTCGACCGATTCACACGGCAAACTTTTGTCGTAGCTGTATTCTTTATTTATTTCCAACTTTCCGTCGCGAACGATATATACGTATTTATATATGAGGTTTCGCTTAAAAAAATTAAGGACAATGGAGGCTATCCAAAGTATTATCGCAATATAAAAGTACTTAACAAGCACTATTAACGCCACGATAGCAAGGATTTTCAGACATAACGACAGGTTTTCCAACACGGAAAACTTTTTATCGTTACTACTAAGCGTAGCTTCTATGCGGTAATAATCAGAACTTCGCAATAGTCACTCCTTTTCCGCCCTCGGAAAAATTGCCGTCGCGGAAAGATACTATTTCTTTTCTGCCTTTAAGGTAGTTTTGCACGGCTTTACGCAATATTCCTTCGCCGTAACCGTGAATAATTCTGATTTCTCCGAGATGAACCCGCAGACATTTGTCGATATACTCTTCGAGCGAGTATAACGCTTCTTCCGAATTCATACCGATTAAGTTAATTTCGGGAGAAACCTGTTCGTTGTACAAAGTCATTTTCGTAGGAGCGGTTTTTACCTTTTCCGCTTTTTTCGCGGTTTTTTTAAGACGACGTAAATTATCGAGTTTTACGTTGGTTTCTATCTTTCCCAACTTGACTTTCGCTTCGCCCTTGACGGGATTTAGTTTAACGACTTCTCCTTCGGAATTAAGGCTTATTACAAGTACTCTGTCGCCGACAGCTATATCGCCGTCCTCTTCTTCGCTCATTCCTTTAAACTCGTTTTCTTCGTTAATAACGTATTTTTTTAACGATTTACGCAATTTTTGGGCGCGGAATATCGTGCTTTCGTCGGGATCGTCAAGCAAAGCTCTTAATTCCTGAATAATATCGTTGGCTTCGTCCATGGCTTCGTCGACAAGGCGTTTCGTTTCTTTCTTTACCGAAACGTTGAGTCGTTCCCTTTGTGCGAAAAGTTTTTCTTTTTCTTTTTCCGCGGCGGAAAGTTCTTCCTGCGCCTTTTCTTTGGCTTTTCTCGCCTCGTCCAACATAACTTCGGCTTCTTTACGGGATTTCTCCAACGAGAGAAGCACGTTTTCAAACTCGAATTTATCACCGCTTATTCCGTTTCTCGTGGCGTCTATTATTTCTTTTTTCAGACCGAGTTTTTCGGCTATAAGCAGAGCGTTGCTTGCGCCGGGCGCGCCTATTATAAGTTTATACGTCGGAGAATAGGTCGTCGGATCGAAATCCATGGAGGCGTTCTGAACGCCGTCGGTAACTACCGCGTATTCTTTAAGCTCGTTGTAATGCGTGGTTATTACGCCTTTCGCGCCTTTACTTAAAACGTAGCGGGAAATATTCAACGCAAGCCCCGCGCCTTCGGTCGGGTCGGTACCCGCGCCGAGTTCGTCGAACAAAACGAGCGTGTTTTCAGTGAGCGCGTTTATAATATTAACCGTATTTTTCATGTGCGAAGAGAATGTGGAAAGGTTTTGTTCTATGCTTTGTTCGTCGCCTATATCGCAAAAAACGTTGTCGAAAACGGAAATATCTGCGTATAAAGCAGGCACGAAAAAGCCGCTCATCGCCATAATCACAAGTAATCCCGTCAATTTAAGGCAAACCGTTTTACCGCCGGTATTCGGTCCCGTAATTAAGAGCAAATTAAAATCCGAACCTACCCGAACGTCGTTAGCCACGACTTTTTCGGCAGGTATAAGCGGGTGTCTACCCTTTCTTATATCTATTCTGCCCGATTTGTTTATTACGGGTTTTACGCTTTTGGTGGCGTTGGCGTACTGCGCTTTCGCAAATATTACGTCAAGGTCGGTTATTATTTCAAAAGTGGACTTGATAGCCTCTGCTTCGTTGCCGACTCTGACGGTAAACGCACGCAAAATTTTATCTATTTCCGCGGCTTCTTCGAGCATACAGGTCTTTAAGTCGTTGTTTAATTCGACTATTACCATAGGTTCGACGTATATAGTCGCTCCCGACGCGCTTTGGTCGTGAATAAGTCCGGGTACCATACCTTTATATTCCGATTTGAGCGGCACTACGTATCGGTCGTTTCTTACGGTGATTATATTGTCCTGCATGTACTTTGAATACGCCGAACCGTTAACGTAATTTAATAGTTTAGACTTAATGTTTTCCGCGATTTTTTTCATTTTTCCGCGGATGTTTTTTAAGTTGGTCGAAGCGTTATCGCTCATTTCCGTATCGGAAATTATCGACTTGTCTATATCGTCTTCGAGCCTTTTATCTGTAAAAATTTCGGACGCCTTTTGTTTAAGCAAAACTATTCTCTCGTCGGGAACGTTGAGAATTTGTCCTTGTAAAGCTCTTGCTACTCTCAAAACACGCTCAATTCGCAATAATTCTCCCATGCTGAGCATACTTAATATCTCTGCGCGCTCAATTGCTTGCGTTACGTCGTCGAAGTTAAGCGACGGATTTATCGCGTGTTCGAACAGTATTATATCGGCTTCCTCCGTTTCATTCAACGCACGTTTTATATCTTCCGCGTCCGTAAACGGTTTAATGTTTTTTACGGCTTCTTTTGCATTTTTCGAATAAGCGAAAGCAGCCGCTTTTTCAAGTATTTTATCGTATTCGAGAGTTCTTAAAGTTCTTTCGTTCATACTACTCGACTCCTCTGTTAAAATGCAAATGGTTGTATTCCGACGTGTCGGCGTCCTTTCCCGAATAGTATTTTTTCAATACCGCAAGAATGTCGGATACTTTCATCGAAGTAAAATCAAAATACCTTGGATTGTTGCCGGCGAGAGTACCGAGATTGGTTACTACGGAATTTTTCATTTCGTGTTGACAATAGTTTCCTAAACGTTTTGTAATTACCGGATATTCGCCTTTCGCGTCGCTAAGAGAAAGATTTTTCACTTCTTTACAGCGTTCGCACGAGCCGTAAACTAATCTTTTCGGACAAAAATTAAGATACATAAGCGGCAATCTGCCGTAGGTATAAACGAGACAGTCGGGGAAGTTCTTCAATTCGTTCGAATTGAGTTCCGTACTGATTATCGTTTGCGCAGACCAACG
>CACXFJ010000023.1 GCA_902766965.1 uncultured Eubacteriales bacterium
AAAAAAAAAAAAAAAAAACATCTTTTTCTTCATAATACTACACTCTCCCTTATAAGGTAATATTATCTTCGGAAACTAACGACCTGTGTCGTAGACCGTCCGACTTACGAACGGCGTTTCCGACCGGGCAAGTAAAAATACCTGCAAATGCTTCAACTTTTGCCGATATTCTTACTTTACGGCTGCCGAAATAATTTCCTGCAACCGCGGTATAATTTCATCCAAAGACACGTTTTCCTGTAAAGTTTTGTCTCTGGATTGAAGTTCGACTCTGTTCTCCGCGATAGACCTGGGACTTATTACGACTCTCAAAGGTATACCCATAAGGTCGCAGTCCGAGAACTTCACTCCCGCGGAGGCTTCTCTTTCGTCAAATAACACTTCTATTCCCGCTTTCTGCATATCGGCGTAAAGTTTTTCCGCCTTTTCGCTCACTTCGGGATTATCTATTCTCAACGCGCACAGATAAACGTGCCACGGAGCTATCGACATAGGCCAGATGAGACCTTTGTCGTCGTGACTTTCTTCCGCTACCGACGCGAGGGCTCTTCCTATACCTATGCCGTAACAGCCCATTATGGGATTAACGGCTTTGCCCGTGTTGTCCAAAACGGTCATTCCCATAGTCTTTGTGTACTTCGTGCCGAGCTGGAATATATTGCCTACTTCGATACCGTTTTCCAACGTAAGAGGTTTGCCGCAGACAGGGCAGGTTTCGCCCGCTTTCACCTTGGCTATATCGTTATAAGTAACGTTCTTTACGTCACGGTCGAAGTCGATACCCGTACAATGATATTCCGCTTTGTTCGCCCCGCCGACTATATTGTTAAGACCTTTAAGGGAAGAGTCGTAAACTATCGTCGCTCCGGGAACGTCAAGATTGACGGGACCGATGTTGCCGGCGTGCAATCCGGGAATATCTTTTATGTTGGCGGGGACTATTTCGTGTCCCAACACCTTTTTAAGTTTGGCTTCGTTTATTTCGAGGTCGCCTCTTATGAAACATACCACGACTTCCTCGCTGCCTTTTTTGAAGTAGCAAACCGCTTTAACCGTCTTTTTCGCGTCCTTATTAAGGAACTTGCAAACCGATTCTATGTCGGCTCTGTCGGCGGTAAAAACTTCTTTAAGTTCTTCGCTGACTTCGTCGCGTTCGTTTTCGCGTCGGCAGACGGCTATTTCCATATTGGCTTTGTATCCGCATTCGGGGCAGATGACTATCGTGTCTTCCCCTATGGGAGTAAGCAGCATATATTCGTGAGCTATGTTACCGCCCATCATACCGCTGTCGGACTTCACGGCGACGACTCTCTTCATACCTATACGGTCGAATATTCTCGTATACGCGTCGTAAACTCTGTAGTAATACTTTTCAAGGTCGGCGTTATCGATATGAAAAGAGTATCCGTCTTTCATCGTAAACTCTCTCACTCTTATAAGACCGCCGCGGCAACGAGCCTCGTCTCTGAACTTGGTCTGAACCTGATAAATCATGAACGGCAACTGCTGATAACTGTTGACGGCGTCGCGGACGAACTGAACCGCTGCTTCTTCGTGAGTCATACCGAGTACCATATCGCGACCGCTTCTGTCCTTAAATCTGACCATTTCGTCGCCGATGGAATAGTATCTGCCCGATTCCGCCCACAATTCCTTGGGCATAACCACCGGGAACTGGACTTCCTGTCCGTCGACGGCGTTCATTTCTTCTCTTATGATACGTTCTATCTTTTGCGTGATACGTTTAGCGGGCATTGCGAGCGACCAAATCCCGTTGTTGACGAGTTTTATATATCCCGCTCTCAACAAAAGAATATGGCTGGCAATCGTAGCATCTCCGGGAACGGTTTTCGTACGTTCTCCGACTAATTTGGAAAGACGCATGTTTGCCCCCTTATTTCTTGATCGCCTTTACGGTAATTTTCCACGTACCGATAAGGTATTTTTCCTGTTCTTCCAAAATGTAGACCTTAACTTCGTACTTGCCGGACTTTGTATACTTGTCGTCTTTAAGTTCGAGTTTGGCTATATCTTCTTCGTTATAGACCAAGTTTTTACTGACGGTCTTTTCCGTTCCGTCGCTTAATTTAGCGGTGATGGTAGGAGTTCCGTGCTTGTCGCCTACGTTGACGACGGTTTCTTTAATTTCGTAAGAACTTACGGTAACTTCATCGGTTTTGTTTTTGCATGCGGTAAGAACGCAAGCTAAGGTAGCCACGATAAGCAAAACGGCTACGATAGAAACTGTTTTTTTCATATATTCTCCTAATATTAGATTATAATCGTTATTTTTTTCAATATTATTATATTACTATATTATCTATGTGTCAATACACTTTTTCTACTTAAACGTTCGTGTTTCGACTTATTTCGAGTCGGTTGCATTTTGCGGAAAAAACGTATCGACGACGATAAAGGTCTTCTCCTTATTCGGCGTTGACTTCACATTCCGCAATCTGTTTTACGCCGTAGTAGCAGTCGGCGCTCACGACCAACGGTTTGCCTTTGCCGGCGCGGTTTCTGTCGATAAGCACGTCTTCGGAATCCACGGTAAAGACTACGCCCTGTTTGTTAATCAAGGCTATTTTACATTCTTCCTTGACAGCTCCGGCGAATACGAGGCGTTTATCGGTGAGGTCGATTACCTTAACGCCCTTTCTCGCTCTCTTGGAGGGTTCGACGTAACTTGCGACCACGCGTTTTGCATAACCGTTGCTGACAAGTAAAAGTTCGCCTATTATTTCGTCGTCTTCCCTTTCTATCTGACCTGCCCACGCTACGCTCGCGCCGTCGTTAAGACTCATTCCTATTACTCCGCCTGCTTTTCTGCCCTGAACGGGGTATTCCTCGACGGGGGTATTAAGGCTCAGTCCGTCGCTCGACACGAAAACTAAATTGCTGTTGCCGTCGGCGATTTCGGCGACTACCACTTCGTCGCCCTCTTTAAGTACCATTCCGAGGTAGGAATCTTTATTGACTATATATTCGGATAGGTCTGAACGCTTTACCATACCGTTTTTCGTGACGATAAACACTTGCTTATCGGCGTTGTTTTCGGTAAGTTTAATCGCGGACACAACCTTCTCGTCTTTCGGTGCGTCGGCGTATATTTCCGTCAGAGTTTCGCCTTTATCTTTCCACCCCGATTCTCTCATATCGTTCACGTTTAGCCTATAACAGTTGCCTAAGCTACCGAAAAGTATGATTTGTTCGTTCTTGTCGACGAACTGCATTACTTTGGAAGTTTCGTTTACGACGGTAGGTTCGCTTCTGTCCGCTATGCTGTACTGACGGGGCGAAAGGAACTTGACTAATCCGTTTGCGTCCACGCTGACGTAACCTCTTTTTCCTTCGTCGGTGTTGATTTCGTAAGGTTTGTGAGCTATGTCCTCTTCGTTGTTTACGATGATACTGAGACGCTTGCAAGGATATTTTTGTCTTATTTCGAGGAGTTCTTTTTTGACTACTTTCAACTGTTCCGTTTTGGAGGATACGATTTTTTCGAGTTCGGCTATGAGCTGTTTAAGTTCTCTCAGTTCCTTTTCTATCTTCGTCACTTCCATACGGGTGATGTTGACGAGTTTTAAGTCGAGGATAGCGTCGGCTTGTTTTTCCGTAAGTCCGAAATGAGCGCGGAGTTTGTCTTTCGCCTCGCTGCGGGAACTGCTCGTCTTGATAAGTTGCACGACGGTGTCTATGTCTGGCAAAATAATCACGTAGCCGTCTAAAATATGTTCTCTCTTTTTAGCGTTGTTAAGGTCGAACTGACTGCGTTTCAATATTACGTTTTGCTGATGTTTTACGTAATAATTGAGGTATTCCGTAAGTCCGAGCTGTTGCGGTCTGCCGTCGGCTATCGCCACCATATTCACGCCGAAAGATACCTGCATATCGGTCTTTTTGTAGAGATAATCGAGGACTTTGAAAGCGTCTTCTCCCTTTTTCAGGCGAATAACGACTCTTATTCCGTTACGGTCGGATTCGTCTACTATTTCTTGTATTCCGCTCAAGGTAATATCGGCTTTATCGGAGTTTTTCTTCGCCGCTTCCACCGCGTCGTCTCTTAATTCCATTATTCTCTGTTGCAGACGGGCTTTGTTGACGCCGTAAGGAATTTCGGTAATTACGATAGCCTGTTTACCGTTGCCGGCATTTTCTATTTCCGCTCTCGCCCTTATAAAGAACTTGCCTTTGCCTGTTTCATAGATGCTTTCGAAAGTGTCCCCGGGAATAATAAATCCCCCCGTCGGGAAGTCGGGTCCTTTGATTATTTTAAGAAGGTCGGGCAATTTTATTTTCGGATTATCGATAAAAGCGACGACTCCGTCGATTACTTCCGAAAGGTTGTGCGCGGGAATGTTCGTCGCAAGACCTATCGCTATACCCATACTGCCGTTTACGAGCAAGTTGGGGAAACGTCCCGGCAAAAGGTCGGGTTCCATAAGGCTGTCGTCGAAGTTCTTTACCCATTTTACGGTATCCTTATCGAGGTCTCGTAAAAGTTCGCAAGCTAAGGCTTCGAGTTTAACTTCGGTATAACGCATTGCCGCCGCGCCGTCGCCGTCGATGGAGCCGAAGTTTCCGTGACCGTTTACGAGCGTGTTACGCATATTGAATTCCTGCGCCATTTTAACCATGGCGTCGTATATGCTCGTGTCGCCATGAGGATGATATTTACCTAAACAGTCGCCTACCACGCGGGCGGATTTCTTGTACGGACCGTCGGGTTTCATATTGAGTTCGTTCATGGTGTAGAGAATTCTGCGCTGAACGGGTTTCAAGCCGTCTTCCACTCTCGGCAACGCGCGTTCGAGTATGATATACTCGGCATACGGCATCATAAAATCGGGTATTGCTTTGGAAAGCGGACGGGAGATTATCTTCTCCTCTACCGGTAATTCTTCAACGATTTTCTTTCTTGCCATTATCTGTCACCTCCGAACTTTTCAAGGAACTTATCCACCTTATTGAATTTTGCGTGACGGAAAATATATTCCTTACGCTTGTCCGCGCCGTCGTTCATGAATATGTCGAGCATTACGCTTGCCTGCGCCGCGTCGTCCATTTCCACTCTCGTAAGAATTCTCGTACGCGGATTAAGCGTGGTATCCCAAAGCTGTTCTTTGCTCATCTCGCCCAAACCTTTATAACGTTGAACGTCGCCCGCTCCCGCTTTAAGTTCCGCCGTGTATTCGTCGAGTTCTTCTTCGTTGTAGGCGTACTTAATTACGCCCTTCTTTTCCACCTTATAAAGGGGCGGCATACCGACGTAAACGTGTCCTAACGTAATCAAATCGGGCATAAGACGGTAGAACATCGCAAGCAAAAGCGTCCTTATATGGTACCCGTCGTAGTCCGCGTCGGACAGAATAATTACCTTGTCGAAACGCAGATTGTTTATGTTGAAATCCTCTTCTATATCGGTGCCTAACGCCGCTATTATAGTCTTGATTTCTTCGTTTTTGTAGATTTTTTCGAGAGTAGACGCCTTGTAAACGTTGAGCGGTTTTCCTCTTAAAGGCAAAACTGCCTGTATTCTTCTGTCTCTTCCCTGCTTTGCGGAGCCGCCCGCCGAGTCGCCTTCCACTATAAAAAGTTCACATTCGGAAGCGTTTTTCGACGAACAGGAAGCGAACTTACCTACGAGCGTC
>CACXFJ010000024.1 GCA_902766965.1 uncultured Eubacteriales bacterium
CTCACTCGAAGCGGTGTTTTACATTGATTGCAAACACAACATTGCCGATTATATAGGGTGCGTATTTGCTTGTTTTGGTGGAGATGACGGGACTTGCACCCGTGTACTCATACGGTCAAAAAGATTTTTCTACATACTTAGCTTTGATTGATAACGTCGGAACGAAAGTCTATCAGGCAAACCCCGTCGTTCCCGAGTCCGTAATGCCGTTCTTCCCGCCGGACGAAAGGAAGAACCGTTCTCTGCTAAAACACGCCGAATATAAATCCGCAGAACTATTTACATCGACGGCTGCGACTAGGCTGCAGCGAGCTCGTAATTATTAGTGTTGTTATTTAATTTATAGTTTTCCGTTTTTACGAAGACGAGCCTTCGGTATGCTTAACCGTTCATTGCGTACAAGTCGAATCTAAAACACCCCCGCAGTTGTTATTTTACGAAACGTTTACACTTCGTATATTTAATATAATTGTACGTCTTTTTATATTTTTTGTCAATAAAGTAGAGAATGATACACGGTTTGCTTTTGAGAAAATAATTTGTTTGACAAAAACAGTTCCTTAATTGTACTATAAAACTATTATATTAACGTAAAATACGCGGAGGAAAACAATGGACGAACTCAAAAAAAGCGTTATAAAAATTCTTAAAGAGGACGCGAGGATTACGCCGTCCGCCATCGCAGTAATGCTCGGAAAAGAAGAAAAAGAGATAACGAAAGCCATTAAAGAACTGGAAAACGGCGGCGTTATCGCAAAATATACCGCGGTAATAAACACGGAAAAGACGGGCGAAGATTTTGTCGACGCTCTTATAGAAGTCAAAGTTACGCCGCAGGCGAGGAGCGGTTTCGATTCCATAGCGCAAGAAATCTGCCGTTACGACGAAGTGAAAGCGGTGTATCTCATGAGCGGAACATTCGACCTTGCCATAATGTTGCAGAGCAAGACCATGCGCGACATATCCCTTTTCGTAAGCGAAAGGCTGGCGAGGATAGAGTCGGTCGTGAGTACCGCGACGCACTTTATTATGAAGCAATACAAGGAAGGCGGAGTAGCTCTTTTCGACGGCAACAATAATTTTCGTATGCCGGTACACGAATAGTCAATAAAAACGTAAAAACAAATGAATTACGAGAGGTTTATCAACGATAGAGCCGCCTCTCTCAAACCGTCGGGGATAAGGCGATTTTTCGATTTGGTCAACGAAAAGAAAGACGCGATATCCTTAGGCGTGGGAGAACCGGACTTCAACACGCCCTACGTCGGGCGTGACGCCGCCACGCGCAATATCCAGAAAGGTAATACGCAGTACACGCCTAACGGGGGATACTTAGAATTAAGAGAACTCATATCCCGTTATTACGCCGAAAGGTACGGAGTAAATTACGACGCCAAGACGGAAATTCTCGTCACCGTCGGAGCGAGCGAAGCCATAGATTTATCCTTGCGGGCGACGGTAAGTTACGGCGACGAAGTTCTTATACCCGAACCCTCTTACGTCAGCTACGCTCCGTGCGTAACGATGGCGGGAGGAATAGCGGTAGGAGTGGAATGTCCCGCAAACAACGGCTTCCGTCTTACGCCTGAAAAGTTAAGAGAAAAAATCACCGACAAGACGAAAATCCTTATTCTTCCGTATCCCAACAATCCTACGGGCGGAATAATGGGGAGAAGCGACCTCGAAGCGATAGCCGAGGTGTGCGTGGAAAAAAATTTACTCGTAATAAGCGACGAGATTTATTCGGAACTTACTTACAATTCCGTCGGACACGTCAGTATCGCGAGCGTAAAAAACATGCGCGAGAGGACGATTGTCATTAACGGGTTTTCAAAAGCCTTCGCAATGACGGGATGGCGAATCGGGTACCTATTATGCGATAAAGAGTTGCTCGAACCGATATATAAGATACATCAGTACACCATAATGTGCGCGCCGACAGCCAGTCAGCAAGCCGCGATAGCGGTACTGAAAAACGCTTTCGAAGAAGACTTTTATTCGGTGACGGAAATGAAGAAAGAATACGATTCGAGGCGACGGTATCTTGTGAACGAACTAAACTTAACAGGCTTGAAATGTTTCGCGCCCGAGGGGGCGTTCTACGTTTTTCCGTCGGTGGAAACCACGGGAATGACGGGAGAGAGTTTCGCAGAAAAACTGTTGGAAGCAAAGAACGTTGCCGTCGTTCCGGGGAGCGCGTTCGGTACGGGCGGAAAAAATCACGTAAGAATAAGTTACGCCTATTCTATGAGTAGTTTACGAAAAGCGATGACCCTTATTAAAGAGTTTTTGAGTGAGATAACAGATTAGCGGAGGAGTATGATGGAGTACGTGGAAAAGACTCTGGGGAAAATTATACGAGACCTTGCTAAAAGCAATCCCGACGGGTTGGCTGTCGATTTCGCCGACAGGGATTTCAAAAAAACGTGGAAGGAGTTCGACGAAGAAACCACCGCCGTAAGCAAAGGACTTATGGCTATCGGCGTGAACGCGGGCGACAAGGTGTCCATGTGGGCGACCAACACTCCCGAATGGTTAGTCACTTTGTTTGCGACGGCGAAAATCGGAGCGGTACTCGTGACGGTGAACACGAATTACAAAACTTTTGAATTAGAGTACCTTCTCAATCAGTCGGACACGAAAGTTCTCGTCCTGATGAAAGGCTTTAAGGACAGCGATTACGTCGGGATAACGAGAGAATTGCTGGGCGACGAGAAAGGAAACTCCTGCGGAAAAATTTCGTGCAAACGTTTGCCCGTGCTGGAAAGGGTTATTTATTCTACGCCGGGAGAAGTTCCCGAAGATATGCTCGGTTTCGGGGAGTTGAAAGAGTTAGGGAAAGCTATTACCGACGAAGAGTTCGAGGAAAGGTTCGCGTCCGTCGGAGTGAACGACATAGTGAACATGCAGTACACTTCCGGTACGACGGGTTTTCCGAAAGGGGTAATGCTCACGCACAGGAATATCGTCAACAACGGCAAGTGCATAGGCGACGGAATGAAGTTTACCGATAAAGATAAATTACTTATCTGCGTGCCGTTTTTTCATTGTTTCGGGTTGGTTCTTGCCGTCATGGCGGCGATTACGCACGGCACCGCGATGGTGCCTATCGACCATTACAGTCCCGTCCCCGTAATGAACGCTATCGAAAAACATCGTTGCACGGCAATTCACGGCGTGCCGACTATGTTTATAGCCATGTTGGAGCATCCGTCGTTTGCGGGGAGAGATTTTTCGTCGTTGCGGACGGGTATTATGGCAGGTTCTCCCTGTCCCGTGGAAGTTATGAACAAAGTCGTCGATAAGATGAACATGAAAGAAATCGTCATTGTGTTCGGACAGACCGAAGCAAGCCCGGGTTGCACGATGACGACTACCGAAGACAGTCTCGAAAAGAGAGTCGCTACGGTGGGCAGAGCTTTTCCCGGGGTGGAATGTAAGATAATAAATCCCGACACGGGGGAAGAACAACCGCGAGGAACGGCGGGAGAGTTCTGCGCGAGGGGATACAACGTAATGAAAGGTTATTACAAAATGCCCGAAGCTACCGCACAGGCTATCGACGAAGAGGGTTGGTTACATTCCGGCGACCTTTGCGTCGAAGACGAAGAGGGGTATTTTAAGGTAGTCGGCAGAATTAAGGACATGATAATAAGGGGCGGAGAAAACGTTTATCCGAAAGAAATAGAAGAATTTTTGTACACCTTGCCCGAGATATCCGACGTTCAGGTAGTGGGCGTGCCGAGCGTGCAGTACGGGGAAGAAGTGATGGCTTTCATTATCTTAAAACAGGGCGAAGAAATGACCGAAGAAGAGGTAAAGGCGGCTGTAAGACGGAATATGGCAAGGCATAAAGTACCGAAGTACGTTAAGTTCGTAGATAAGTTCCCCGTGACGGCGAGCGGAAAGATACAAAAATTTAAGTTGCGCGAGCAGGCGATAGAATTGTTGCGGTTGCAGGACGCGGCGAATATAGAAACGGCATAGGAGGAGAATATGAAACTTGCATTTTCCACGATAGGGTGTCCCGACTGGTCGTTGGACGAAATTGTCACCGTGGCGAAAGACCTTAATTACGACGGAATAGAGATAAGGGGCGTAGGAAGAGAACTGTACGCACCCGATATAAAACAGCTTACAACAGACAGCGAAAAGTTCCTTGCGCGCCTCGACAGAGTGAAGTTGCATATATCCTGCCTTACCTCCGGCGCAACGTTGGCGGCGTTCGATACGATAGAAAAATCTATGTCGGAAGCAAAGGCTTATATTGACCTTGCGAATAGACTTAAGGTACCTTTCGTCCGCATTATGAGTACCGATAAGCCGTATTACGACGGCGGGGATATAACGCTGTGCGAAAAGAAATTCAAAGAAATCGTAAACTACGCCGAAGGTAGCGGAGTGACTCCGCTTATGGAAACGAACGGTCTTTTCGTCGACACCGCGCTACTTAAAAGTTTTCTTTCGACGACGGGCGGGGGAGCTTTGTGGGATATTCACCATCCGTACCGTTTCGGCGGGGAAAGCGTGAATAAGACCTACGATAATCTTAAAGAGTTCGTAAAATACGTTCACATAAAAGATTCGGTGGTAAAGAACGGAACCACGGCGTACAAGATTACGGGTTACGGCGACGTGCCGATAGCGGAAGCCGTTAAACTCCTTTCCGACGGCGGCTACGACGGGTATCTCACTATGGAGTGGGTAAAACGCTGGAATAAAGACCTCGAAGAACCGGGCGTCGTGTTCGCACATTACCCTTTCTTTATGAAAAGAATTCTCGCGGAAGCGCGTTAGCGGCGGATAAAGAAAAATTGTTTCAAGGGCGTTCGGTTTCGGACGCCCTTTTAGCACGGCATACCTTTTGTGTAAATTATCTTCCCCCGTTTTTTGCGACGTAAAGCCATGGAACACTCCCATAGGGGATAAAGAGGTTGACGGAGATATACGCGTATGGTATAATTGTTAAAACTATATTTATATGTAAACGTATAAGGAGAGAGTTATGAAAATACCTTTTTCACCTCCGGATATAACCGAAGAAGAAGTTGCCGAAGTAGCGGATACGCTGCGTTCGGGTTGGATTACTACCGGTCCGAAAACCAAAGAGTTTGAAAAACGGATAGCGGAATATTGCGAAGTAAACAGAGCCGTTTGTCTCAATTCACAGACCGCTTGCGCCGAAATGGCGTTGAGAGTGCTCGGAATAGGCGAAGGCGACGAAGTTATTGTCCCCGCGTACACATACACCGCTTCGGCTTCCGTCGTGTGTCACGTCGGAGCGAAACTCGTACTCGTCGACGTTCGGAAAGACAGTCTCGAAATGGATTACGACGCGGTGGAGAAAGCCATTACTCCCGCGACGAAAGCGATAATCCCCGTAGACTTGGGGGGCGTGCCTTGCGACTACGACAGAATATTCTCTATCGTGGAAGCGAAAAAGGGTTTGTTTACGCCGAATAACGACATTCAGAGAGCAATGGGAAGGATTGCCGTTTGTGCGGATACGGCGCACGCGTTCGGCGCGGAGCGTCACGGAAAAAAAGTCGGAAGTATAGCCGACTTTTCTTCTTTCTCTTTCCACGCCGTCAAGAACCTTACTACGGCGGAAGGCGGAGCGCTTACCTGGAAGAGCATAGAAGGAATAGACGACGAAGATATTTATAAGAAGATACAGCTTTATTCTTTGCACGGACAGAATAAAGACGCTTTGGCAAAAACGAAGCTCGGTTCCTGGGAGTACGACATTGTGGGAACTTGGTATAAGTGCAATATGACCGATATAATGGCGGCGATAGGACTGGTTCAGTTAAGACGTTATCCCGCGATGTTGGCTCGCCGTCGCGAAATAATCGAAAGATACGACGCGGCGTTCCGTCCGCTCGGAGTGGAAACCCTCAATCATTTCGATGAAGAACACGTTTCTTCCGGTCATCTCTATATCACGAGAATATCTTGGGCAGACGATGAAAAACGCAGAGAAATCATCGTGAAAATGGCGGAAAAAGGCGTCGCGTGCAACGTCCATTACAAGCCGCTACCCATGATGACCGCTTATAAAAACATGGGGTTCGATATAAAGGACTACCCCAACGCGTATAACCGTTACGTAAACGAAATTACTTTGCCGCTGCATACCTGCCTTACAGACGAAGAAGTGGAATACGTGATAGCTTGCTTTAAGGAAACACTTGCGGAGGTAAGATGAACGAAAAAACGAATATCGACTATAAAGCGATAGTCGAAAAGAAGAAATTTTCGCGTTTTGCGATAAGAGCGTTCGATATAACGGTCAGTTTTTTTGGCCTTACGTGTTTATTGCTACCATTTTTAGTAATCGCGATAGCCATTGCCTGCGATTCCGACGGGGGAGTGTTTTTCAAGCAGACGAGAGTGGGCAAAAACGGCAAACTTTTCAAAATAATGAAGTTCAGAACCATGGTTTCCGACGCAGAAGCGAAAGGTTTGCAGATATCGACGAGCGGCGACGCGAGAATAACGAAAGTGGGCAAGGTTCTCAGGAAGACCAAAATAGACGAACTGCCGCAACTTTTTAACGTGTTCGTCGGGCAGATGAGTTTCGTAGGACCTCGTCCGGAAGTTCCTAAATACGTCGATATGTACGACGAAGAACAAAAAAACGTACTTTTGGTTCGCCCCGGAATTACCGACGAAGCGTCCATAGTTTTCCGCGACGAAAACGAAATTTTGGAGAACGCAGAAGACCCCGAAAAAGCGTATGTCGAAGAAATTATGCCGGTTAAACTTGCGTATAATCTCGAATACATTACGAAAATGAGCCTTTTTTACAATATTAAACTTATTTTCAAAACGATAATAGCGGTGTTGAAATAGTATGGAAAAATATAGTTTTTTAACTTCGATTTATAAGAATACGAAAGTCGACGAAATGGAAGAGTGCGTAAACAGTATGGTAAATCAAACCGTACCGCCCGAACAAATCGTCGTGGTAATCGACGGCGAAATCCCGCAGGAACTTAAAGATTACGTTTCTTCGCTCGCGGAAAAAACTCCGTCGCTTTATACGATAGTTCCGCTCGAAAAAAATATGGGGCTCGGTTTAGCCTTGCGCGAAGGTATGGAATATTGCCGCAACGAGATAGTTGCGAGAATGGATACCGACGATATTTGCGAACTCGACAGATGCGAAAAACAACTTAAAATATTCGAAGAAGACAAGTCGGTTTCGGTAGTCGGCAGCAATATAGAAGAGTTTATCGGCACGGTCGACAACGCCGTCGGACAGAGAATAGTACCCGAAAGACACGAAGACATTTGTGAGTATCTGAAAAAACGGTGTCCGTTCAACCATATGACAGTAATGTTCAAAAAGAGCGAAATAGAAAAAGCGGGCGGATATATGGACTGGCATTACAACGAAGACAGCTATTTGTGGGTGAGAACTTATCTTGCGGGGTGCAGATTTTATAATATACAAGAAAACCTGGTACACGCGAGAGTCGGCGAAGAAATGTACGCTCGCCGCGGCGGTTACACCTATTTCAAGAGCGAAAAGAAACTGTTTAAGTTTATGAAAGACAACGGCGTAATAGGCTTTTTCGGATATGCGGAAGCGGTCGTTATCCGTTTCGTCGTTCAGGTACTTATGACGAATAAAGTTAGACAATGGTTTTTTAAGACCTTTGCAAGGAGCTGATATGAAAAAGTCATCGGGAGCGGTATATAACAAATATTTACAAAATCTTTGTATCGACGACGAGCAGTTAGCTAAGTTGAAGCAAGCTAATCTTGATTTGTTGCAGGATTTGCACGATATTTGCGTAAAAAACGATATTACTTATTCCATTGCGTACGGAACTATGCTCGGAGCGGTAAGGCACGCGGGTTTTATTCCGTGGGACGACGATATAGACGTCGTAATGAAAAGAGCCGATTACGAAAAATTTCGTAAAATCGTTGCGGAAGAATACGGGAAAGATTTTTGGGTAAGAGACAGAGATAGCGAAAAAATTTGTCCGTATTATTTCGGAAAGTTTATGAAAAAAGGCACCGTCCTTACCGAGTGTCAGACGGAAGGTTTTCCGCAAAAATACGGGATTTACATCGATATTTTCGTTCTCGATTACGTTCCGCAAAGCGGCTTGAAAAGAAAGATAGCTAAATTTAATTTCACGCTCGGAGCGAGAATGGCGTCCCTTTCGTGCGATTTCAGATTCCCGTCGAGGACAATAATGGAAGCGGGGAAAAAACATAAAGAACTCGGTTCTTATTATAAAAAACGCCGCTTATTGGGATTTTTCGCGTCGATACTTCCCATAAGATTCTGGACGAAATTGTCTTTACGAGCGGTAAGGAGCGAAAAACCGAGCGATAAGCTTTGGACGGGAATATGGTTAAAGATACAACCTGCTACCGATATGGAGAACTTGAAAGAATACGAATTCGAGGGGAGAAAGTTTTTCGGATTCGCCGATTACGACGCTTATCTCAAATCGCAGTATGGTAACAATTATATGCAGTTGCCGCCCGAAGAGAAGAGAGAAAGACATATGATTATCGAAATGGAACTCGATAAAGAATAAAGGAGGATACTATGCAAGCACTTATGTTGGCTGCCGGAATGGGTAAGCGATTGAAACAATTTACCGATAACAACACTAAATGTATGGTGGAAGTCGCGGGGAAAAAACTTATCGACAGAGCCATAGAAGCGATAAAGATAGCGGGGTTAAAGAAGTTTGTTCTGGTCACCGGTTACGAGGGAGAGAACTTGAAAAAGTATATTCTCGACAGTTATTCCGACAGCGGAATAGAATTCGAGTTTATTTATAACAAAGATTACGCCACGTCGAATAATATTTATTCCTTCTATCTTGCGAAAGAACGTATGCTCGAAGACGATACCGTTTTGTTGGAGTCCGATTTGATTTATGACGAAAATCTTATAAAAAAACTCGTAGATTACCCCTATGCGAACGTAGTCACTGCCGCAAAATACGAGTCATGGATGGACGGAACGGTCATCACCGTGGACGACGACGACAACGTGACTCAATTTATCGAGAAGAAAGATATGGATTTGAGCCTGTGCAACGATTATTATAAAACGGTGAACGTGTATAAGTTCAGTAAGGAGTTCTTTAAGAGATTTTACCTCCCGTTTTTGGAAGCGTATATGCAAGCGTTCGGACTTAATTCGTATTACGAAACCGTCCTTAAAGTCCTTTCGCCTATCTCAAACACCGAACTTAAAGCTATGTATATGGACGATATGCCCTGGTACGAAATAGACGACGCGCAGGATTTGGATATAGCGGGAGTTCTTTTTAAGAAAGGGAAAGAAAAGTACGACGATATTATATCTAAATTCGGCGGTTATTGGAGATACAATAAGATTCTCGATTTTTGTTATCTCGTCAATCCGTATTTCCCGCCTAAAAAGATGGTGGAGAAAATGCAGAACGAGTTTCCCGTGCTGCTTACGCAGTATCCGTCGGGGCTTTCTATGCAGAATATGAACGCCGAAAGGATATTCGACGTAAACGCAAAACACATTCTCGTCGGGAACGGCGCGGCGGAACTTATTAACGTTCTCGGTCTGTATCTTACGGGAAAAGTTGCGGTGGCGTTACCTACGTTTAACGAATACGTAAGATGTTTCAGAAACTGCGAACTTATAAAAATAGACAATTCGCAATGGGATTACAGTCACAATTTGCAAAAGTTAATAGAGTATACGAAGCAAGCCGACTGCCTTATGGTGGTAAACCCCGATAATCCGAGCGGATATTTACTCAGTAAAGAAGAAGTAACGACCCTTGCGCAAGCCGCTAAGGAGAATAATTGCCGTTTGGTAATCGACGAATCGTTCGTTGATTTCGCGGTTAAGGACAGGAGATACACTTTGCTCGATAACGCAATTCTCGATAAGTACGATAATCTTATCGTGGTCAAGAGCATAAGTAAATCTTACGGCGTACCCGCTTTGCGACTCGGTGTGCTTGCCACGTCCGACGAAAAACTTATAGCGGCTTTACGTTCCCTTATGCAAGTCTGGAATATAAACAGTTTTGCCGAATACTATCTGCAAATCTATAATCTTTATGCGAAAGATTATTCGAAAGCGTGCGACAAAATAGCCGATGAAAGAACGAGACTTATTAAAGAATTGAAAAAAATCGACGGAATAAAAGTTTACGACTCGCAAGCTAATTTCGTAATGGTGGATTTAGGAAAGCGTTCGTCATACGATTTTTGCGTAAATATGCTGGATAAACACAACGTACTCATAAAAGACCTGTCGAGTAAAAATTATTTTGAAGGAAAGAACTTTATTCGCGTAGCGGTAAGAAACGCCGAAGACAACAACAAACTGATAAAAGGTATCAAAGAGGAATTATTATGATAATAACCGATAAACAAATTAAGTCGCTCGGCGTGTCTGCCGATACTAAAGTCGAGTGGGTAGAAACGTGTTTAAGACATAAATACGAATACGATTTACCGGCGAAAATAAGTATAAAAAAAGAAAACGGAGAACTGTTTTACAATACGATGCCCGCTGTTATGGAACCGCTTGGGATAGCAGGGGTAAAATGTGTGAACAGATATCCGAACAGGGTTCCCGCTTTGGATTCGACTATATTGTTATACGATTATCAAAACGGTAAATTAAAAAGTATTCTCGACGGAAACGAGATTACCGCTATGAGGACGGGAGCCGTTGCGGTACACTCCGCCGAACTATTCGCTCGCAAGGATTTTTCGACGGTGGCGATGGTCGGTCTCGGCAATATAATGTATCACGTTGCGGAAATATTTTTCGAAAGATACAAAGAGAAAAAAATGACTGTGCGGTTATATAAGTTTTTGAACGACGCAGAAAGATTTATAGAAAAGTTTTCTTCTTATAAAAACGTAAAGTTCGAAGTGTTCGAATCGTATGACGAGATGTTCAAAGACGCAGACCTTATCTTTTCCGCCGTTTCTTACGCCGAAAAAGATTTTTGTTCGGCTTCCGTGTATAAAAAAGGCGTCACTATAATTCCTATTCATACGAGAGGTTTTATGGAATGCGATTTGGCGTTCGATAAAATATTCGGCGACGATACGGCGCATTTACACGAATTCAAGTATTTCAATATGTATAAAAGTTTCGCCGAAGTGGCCGCCGTAATGGCAGGAAAGGCCGACGGCAGAACGAACGACGATGAAAGGATTTTGGTATATAACATAGGGCTTGCGATACACGACCTTTTCTTCGCAAAAAAGATTACCGAAATAATAGAAGGATAGTATTCGGACGAAATTATGATAATTGTACATATCGTTAAAAGCTACGGAAATAAATGTAACGGCGTAAGCGTCGTTGTTCCGCAATACGTTAAGTTTCAGTCGGAGTACGCCGACGTAAGACTCGTCAATATCACGGGACAGGACGCGGGAATCGGTAACTTGCAGTTGGAGTACGCGGGAACGAAGAATTTTCCCGATTATCTGCCGTCGCCGTATAACAAACCCGATTTAGTGGTTATTAACGAAGCAAACAATATAGAAAACATCGCTATTTACAGGAATTTGATTAAACGAAATATTCCTTATATAATTATTCCGCACGGAGAACTGACGGAAACGGCGTTAAGAAAAAAAGCGTTTAAGAAAAAAATAGCGTATATCTTGCTTTTCAATAAGTTTATAAAGAACGCGAAAGCCGTACAATGTCTGTCGGACAAGGAATTATCGGCGACGAAGAAAAAAACGCCCGAAAAGTTTATCGCGACCAACGGTATATCCGATATGGAAACCAAAAAAGAAAAGTTTTCGACCGACGGCTGTAAACTCGTTTATATAGGCAGACTGGAAGTCTATATAAAAGGTATAGACAGACTAATAGAAGGTATTGCCAAGATAAAAGATTATTGCGTAAAGAGTGGCGTTTCACTCGATATTTACGGACCCGATTATGCGGGAAGAAAGGCGGAAATAACCGAACTTATCGCGGTAAACGGCGTAGGCGATATAGTAAAATTACACGACCCCGTGTTCGGCGAAGAGAAAATAAATACTCTTCTTAAATCGGATATATTCATTCAACTTTCACGCAACGAAGGACTTCCGCTCGGAATACTCGAAGCGATGAACGCAGGACTTCCGGTGATTTTAACGGAAGGAACGAATATTGCGGAAGAAGCGGAAAGTTACGGATACGGTTATTACTCGGGAGAAACGGCGGAAGAAGTCGCGGAAACGATAGTAAGAGCCGTCGAAGACAGGGAAATGTGGGCCGAAAAAGGTAAAAAAGGCGTGGAATACACCCGCGAAAAGTATTCGTGGCAAAGCATAGCCGCCGAAACGGTAAAAGAATATAAAAGGATAACGGAAAGAAAATGATATCTAAAATAATAAGAGCAGTATATAACTTTTTCAGAGTAGCCTTTATAAAAATAAGACGCGGAAGTCGATTCCGTGCATATCCGTTGCAAAAGTCAAGGGTTAATTCGCATTTATGGGTGCAAAAGGATACCGACGTAAATATAGGCAAAAATTTTCGTATGGAAACCGATTCTAAGTTGCGCGTGTCCGAAGGCGGAAAACTTACCGTCGGGAACAGCTGTTTTATTAATTGCGGCGCGTACGTAACGGTAATGGGAGAAACGACGATAGGAAATAACGTTCAGATAGGACCGAACGTAATGATATTCGACCACGACCACGATTATAAGACCGAAGGCGGTATAGCCGCAGGTAAGTTCGTTAAAGGCGAAATAAAAATAGGGAATAACGTTTGGATAGGAGCGAATTCGATAGTTCTTCGCGGAGCGGAGATAGGCGACGGCGCGATAATAGCGGCGGGGAGCGTGGTTAAAGGCAAAGTCCCCGAAAATTGCCTGTTCGTACAGAAGAGAAAATCGGAGACGATAGAAATACAGAAACACTATAATAAGCGGCAGTAAAAAATATTCAGATAGGGAGTCGAGGCAGGGCCGAGATATGAAGATAAAACAAAAAAGATATGAGAATTTAGTGCTTGTTGTGTCAATCATAAACTGTGTGAAATTGTACTTTTATGAAAACAGGACCATAGAAATTCTTTCTTTAATAGCTTCTTTTTTAATTTTGAGTTATTTGTTTTTGAGAAGTAACCTGCTACGCAACAAAAAAGTCACGGTAATGTTGGCTTGCGTAGGAGGCTCGTTGCTTCTTACTGCCGTTATCAACGGCGGAGCCGGCGCTGCACTCAACTACGTTTGTCTGATATTAAGTTCTTTGATTTTTACAAGTTATGGCGTAAGAAAGTCATTTATGAAAAAACTATTTTGTTTAACGGGCGTTGCATTATTGCTATTCTTGTTGTTGCTAAATAAAAGGCCTAATTATTCTACTTATATATTTAGCACAGTTTTTAATACGCAAATCAACTCTAATATGGTCGGAATAATTGCTGCAATAGCGTTTTTTTGTCTATTTTGTTTTAGTTCAGTTATAAAGGAATTTTATGTTAGGCTGATAGTGCAAATTGCGGTAACGATTATATGTTCGTATTATGTGATAGTATCAGACTGCAGATCCGCAATGTTGGCAATAATAGTTTTCTTTATCTGTTATTTGTTTAAGAAAAAAACGATTAAACAGAAGAAGTTCAAGAATATTGTGATGGTATCACAGATATGTAGTATCTTATTTGTTTTAGTTTATTTGTATGCATACAAGTATCCAACTTTTGCAACTTTGCAATTATTGGGTAAATCATTGTATAGCGGTAGACAAATCGTGTGGGGATCGGCATGGGATGTTGCTTTGCAGTATCCGCTCATCGGTTCCGGGGGGGCTGTTGAATTATTAGGCGTGGCAGGCACACATACAACATCGGCGCACAATACGGTAATGAGCCTTTTATATATGTTCGGATTTATACCGACTGTTTTTTATTTTGTTTTTATGGGTAAAAAGTATGACAAGTTTTCAAAAAGCGAGCCGTGTCGATTAAATCAATTTGCAGTTTTAGGCACACTTGTAATTACTGTTTTTGAAACTTTTTATATGGAATCTTATCTTGGATGTTTGGCTATGTTGTTTTTTATGACGGCATTACCGCAAAATTATGAGTGTATAAATAATAATAAGGAGAAAACATGATACCTAAAAAAATTCATTATTGTTGGTTCGGTGGGAAACCGCTGAATAAGTTAGGAAAGAAATGTCTCGCAAGCTGGAAGAAGTTTTTTCCGGATTATGAGATTATAGAATGGAATGAATCGAATTTCGATTTTGGTTGCTGCCGATATGTTGAAGAAGCGGCAAAAGAAAAGAAATGGGCGTTCGTGTCGGATTACGCTAGATACAAAATACTTTATGAGCAAGGTGGAATATATTTTGATACCGACGTGGAAGTAATTAAATCTTTTGATGATATTTTGGAGAAAGGCGCATTCATGGGGCGTGAAAATCCGGATGAGATAATGGCGGTCGCTCCCGGACTCGGCATGGCGGTCGAACCCGGACTTGAAATATACAAGGAAGTTTTAGACGACTATGAAAAAAGCTCGTTTTACAATGCGGACGGCACGTTAAATTTATATACGGTAGTTTATCGAATGACAGACATATTAAGAAAACATGGTTTACAAGATACGACGAATATACAAAAAGTTGCAGGAATAACAATATATCCGTCAGAGTATTTTTGTCCAATCGATATGAAGACGGGACGTGTTGAAACCACGTCTAATACTTATTCCATTCATAGATATGCGGGAAGCTGGGTGGATAAAAAATCTTTGTTCAGAGGGAAAGTATATCATTTAATCAACAGATTATTTGGAGAAAAATTTGCAACCGAAATGAGAAAAATTTTTGGGAGAAAAAAATGAATACGGAACCGATTATAAGCATTATTGTTCCGATATATAATGCACAAAAATATTTGAGTCCATGTTTGAAATCAATAATAGAACAGACGTATACCAATATAGAAATAATTCTTATTGACGATGGTTCTGTGGACGAAAGTGGAGAAATATGCGACGTTTTTGCACGAAATGATGGAAGAATAAAAGTTATACATTCTAAAAATAGGGGTGTTTCCGCAGCAAGGAATGTTGGGTTAGAAATATCGTTAGGTGAATTTATAACATTTGTAGATTCAGATGATACTGTTGAAAAAGATTTCATAAAAGAACTATACGAAACGTTTGAAGACGGAGTAGATATGACAGTATGCGCTTTTAATGATTGTGATAAGGACGGTAGTATAAAAACTGTATGCAAAGCTACGCAGAATGGAACAACGTTGAATCAAGAAGATGCAATAAAAGAAATGTTGCTCGGTCGAATTTTTGCCGGACATTGCTGGAATAAAATGTTCAAAAAAAACATTCTCGGTGAGTTGAGATTTAGAGATGATATTGCAATATACGAAGATTTACTTTTTGTCGGAGAGTATTTACTTAGATCTAATAACGTGAAGACGTGTAATCGTCCACTGTATAATTATTTTGAGAGAGCGGATAGTGCTTTACACAAAAAAATGTCGCAAAGCAGATTGTCGGCATTGAGTGCGTTAGATACAATTAGCTTTGCATTAAATAAAAATTATGGCGAAAAGTTTAACAAACTTATTGCATACGGTAAAGAACGTTGGGCAATAGACTGTTATAGTCTTTTGTGCTATGATAAAGAAAATAGAGCAAAATATGAACCGATATTAAGAAAAGTATTAAAAGAAAATAAGTGCAATGAATTCATACTAAAGGATATGAAAATCAAAAGATTTTTGATTAGGGTAAATCCGAAGCTTTTTTATTTAATAAAAAAAGTATTAAAAAATTAAAAATGGAATTGCGTGTTGACAAAAGAATGTAAGGAACAAATTCATTTATAAGGCAAAAGACGATAAAATTATTATGGACAGAAAAAAAAGTATACTCAACGTGAGCGTTTCTATATTTTTTAAAATTGCTTTATTGGCGGCAAGTTTGCTTGTAAGGCGGTATCTTATTCGATATGTCGGGAATGAAGCAAACGGGTTGGATTCGTTATATACGAGCATAATTGGTTTTTTGTCTGTGGCGGAACTTGGAATAGGTTCGGCTATAACGTTTTGTATGTACAAGCCGATAGTGGAGAGAGACGACGAAAAAGTTTCCGCATTGTTTAGTTTGTTCCGGAAGATTTATCTGATCGTCGGCGCAATAATTTTGGTCGCAGGGTGTGTGGTAATGATATTTTTGCCGAATCTTGCGAAAGATTATTCTATAGCTAAAAGCACGATATATATATCGTTTGCATCGATGCTTGTGTCTGTCGTATTGTCATATGGTTTTAGTGCAGAGATTTCGTTGATAAATGCGCACAAAAACAATTATTTGACGACGTGTATAAACTCGGGCGGACAATTGTTGCAATATGTGTTGCAAATAGTCGTACTTATAACTACGAAATCTTTTATATGGTACATGGTATGTCGCATTGTTGCCGTTGCTATACAGTGGGCGGTGACAGAGATTGTTTCCAGAAAAAAATATCGCGAAATAATAAGGTTGAAGCAAAAAGCGACTGCGGAAGCCAAAAGCGAAGTGTTCAAAAAGTCTAAGGCAATGTTTATGCACAAGATAGGCGGAGTTTTGGTCAATACCGCTGACAGTGTAATAATATCCGCTTTCATAGGCGTAGTCATATTAGGCAAATACACTAATTATTCCACGATAGCGGTAGCTTTGACGGGAACAATGGCGTTGTTTTTTACCCCATTGACTTCGATTATCGGGCAAATGTGCGTTAATACCGATACTGCCGTAGTGAGAAAATATTTCGATTTCTTTTATATTCTTAATTTTATATTGGGAATGGTGTTTTTGTTGGGATATTACGCTATTATTGATAACTTAGTTACGATATTCTTTGGTGCAGGGTTGGAAATGAGCAAATCTGTGTCGCTTGTAATAACAATTAACTACTTTATTCAATTTATGCGGAATGCCGGGTTGCTTTTCAGAGACGCTACGGGAACTTTTTATAATGACAGGTGGAAGCCATTGTTTGAAGGTTTGTCTAACGTTGTTTTGTCGATAGCTTTCGTGTATTTGTTTGAATACTTGTTTGGTGACGATTTTGCTGTCGTTGGAGTAATTGTTGCTACTATAATAACCAATATTACTATTTGCCATGTTGTAGAGCCACATGTTTTGTATAAATATGCGTTTCATAGTTCGGCGAAGCAATATTACTTGAAAAACTATACATGCATGGCTATTTTTGTTGGTGCATTGGTGGCACTTCATTTTTCGATGATTAAGAACGACAATCAGTGGGTTGAATTATTTGCGAACGGATTCATTTCGTTGGCGTATTCGATTACAATTTCGGCGATAGCCATATTGTTGGATAAAAATTTTCGTCAGCATTTAAAAGAATTTTTTGTGAAATTTAAAAGTCAGCTATCAAAAAGAAAATCCGTTTCTAATCAACAAAATTCCAATCAACAAGAATAGAATCCGGCTTTAAAAATAAAGGTAGGCAATAAAAAGACCGTCGAAAAAACCGACGGTCTTTTTATAGTTATTTAACGGACTTTTATTTGCTTACGGAAGCTATCAGCGTCACGTCGCTTAACGGGAAGGAGCAGCAGGGGTGGATGTATCCGTAATCGTAGTCGGCGAGTCTTCTGCCGTCGACCGACTTCGGGATATAGACGGTGCCGTCGACGAGTTTGCTGTGGCACCAACCGCATACGCCGCTGCGGCAACGGGAGGGAACGGCTATTCCGTTCTTTTCGAGGGAGTTTAAGATAGTGTCGTTCGTGCTTGCCGTTATCTCGTATTTTTCGTCGCGGATAATCGCCGTTATTTTAACTTCCGATATGCCGCCGTAAGGATAGTCGGCGTCCTTTTGCGGATTGCGATATTCGCCGAAAGTTTCGTGACGAATGAACTTTTTGCGCAGATTGAGTTTAGCTAATTCTTTATCGACGAAGTCGTACATAGCCTGCGGTCCGCAGATGAATACCGAGTAGTCGCCTTCGGGCGCGTATTTTGAGATAAGGTCGGCGGTAATGAAACCGTTTTCGTACTTGTCGTTCCGTTCGTCGCTCAACACGTAGATTACATTGACCTTATTACAGGTATCCGCAATGCGGTCAAAGGTATCCTTAAATAAAATTTCCTTTTCCGTTCTCGCGCCGTAGATAAGGGTAAGGGAACAGTCTTCGTCGCCGTTTTCTATCGCTTTGGCAAGGCTGAGGAAGGGGGTAATTCCGCTGCCGCCGGCAAGGGCGACTACGTTTTTCGCGTCGCGGAGAGGTTCGTACGTGAACTCTCCTTCGGGGGCGGAGGCTTCCACTTCCGTACCTACTTCGAAGGTGTCGAGAATAAAGTTGCTGGCGAGACCGCCGTTTACGCGTTTTATCGTAAGGACGTATTCTCCGTCGAGAGCCTGTTTAGGCGAGGAGGATATGGAATAAGGACGGGTTATTTTAGCTCCGTTTATATCGAGGAAAAGCACGAGATATTGCCCTGCCGAGAAGTAAGCTACTTTTTCGGTGCCTTTTTTCACGTTGCCGACCAAGTGAATACTTTTTACGCCGTCGGCTATTTCGTCTATTTTCGATACGATAAGACTTTGCCGCTCGGGATGAAGAGCGGACGCGATGCGGTTTGCTCTGTAGCTCGAAGTAGGAGGCACGGGTTTTGCCGGAGCTTTCGCGATTATATTTTCTCTCTTCTCTCCGGCTTTTAGAAAGTCGGCGAAGTTAAGGGATTTTATGTGAGATTTTGCCATAACTTAATTACCTCCTTTGAGTTTTCTTACCACGGCTTTGCCGGCGGCTTCGCCCGTTATATACGCCGAACTGTATCCGTCGCCGCGGCTTGCGTGTCCGCCGCAGTAGGTGAGTCCGGGTACGGAGAAATCGGTTTTTTCATAGTTGGCACGCATTACCACGTTATCCCAGTTTCTGTTGTCGTAGCCGTAGATTTCTCCGTCGGGAGTACCGAGGAAGCGGGCGAACGTGACGGGAGTAGCCACCGCTATTTCTTCCACGTGGGAAGATATATCGATACCCATTACCTTTTCGTAGTCTTCTATATAGCGTTTCGCCACGTCGTTTTTATACCGTTTGTAGTTTTCGGCGGTGAGGTCTTCGGGAAGTTCGTTTCCGTAAAGAGGAATGGTGAAGAAGAGCATACAAGTGCCTTCGGGCGAGCAGTCCGGGATTACTTCGTTAAGACAGTTTACCACGTAGTAAGCTCCGACGGGTTTGTCGTGACGATGGTTGTACTGTTCGCGCGGGTTTGCGTAGGTGGACTTAAAGACGGTGTAGTCTTCTATCCCGAGCTCTTCTTTCGTGCAGTCGAGTCCTAAATAGATAGTGACGAAAGTTATACCGAAGTTACGGGCGTTGGCTAATTTCAATTCCCGTTCGGGTACGTTCTTGTTGTCGGACATCGAGTAAACGTTATGGGGGATAATGTTGCTTATGACTTCTTTCGCGTAAAGTTTGGTCCCGTCGGTCAGGGCTACGCCTACGCAACGACCGTTATCGTACAAAAATTCGCTCACTTCGCTGTTGTACCATACTTCGCCGCCGTTGTCGGTGATGGCTTTTTCCAACCCTAACGAAAGTTCGTGAGAGCGTTTGTACGGCATAGCCGCTCCGTCTTCTACGTAAGAACTTACCATAGAAATATAGTGCATCGCGTTGAGATCGTCGGTGGGGATACCCAGATAGCACCAGTAAGTATTGAGGATATCGCGAGCTTTTTCGGGCATACCGAGAGCGATTTCTACATCTTCCACGCTGTGGCAGGCGGTACGCATAAAGTCGGCGTGCTTGAACACCATAGTGAGAGGATTCGGTTTGCCTTTCATCTTATAGATATATTCGAGAGCGGCTGCGTCCTTTTTCGCCAAGTCGAAAAAGTTTTTTACCGACTCTCGGCAACCGGGAACGGCTTTTTCCATATCGTCGCAGAAATTTTCTACTCCCGCTCTCAACTTTACGTCGAAACCGTTTTCACCGGTGACTATCGCGCGAAAAGTGTTGTATTCGTAGCGCCAGTCTATGTTTACTCCGAGTTCGTCGAAAATTTTGTAGACTTCTTTCGGTTTTTCTTTCGTGCCTACGCTGCAAAGCTCGTGGAGGCTGGGTTCGAATTCGAAACGACCTCTGCGAAAACTCGACGCGCTGCCGCCGGGAATGTTGTGCTTCTCGACCAAAAGGGTTTTTAAGCCGGCTTTCGCAGTAGTCGCCGCCGCAACGAGACCGCCGTTGCCGCCGCCTGCTACAATGACGTCATAATGTCTGTCCATTTTGATACTCTCCTTATTTTTATTGAATTTTTAAGTTTATGCCGTAAAACACTACTTACAATATTATTATAGCTTGCACAAATTAAAGTTTCAAGAGTGATTTTTTCGTGATAAGTCTTTTTCCGACCGCGACGGTTGAGAAAAACACCCCACTCTATTTTTACGGAGTATTGAAAATTTTCTTTTTATATTATATTATTGATATGTCGCGAATATAAAACGAAAAATAAAAAACGAACGGGAGAAAACGATGCTGACGTTGAAAAACGTAACTAAAAGTTACGGCGAGGGCGAGAACGAAGTCAAAGCCCTTAAAGGAATATCCATAGCTTTCAGAAAGTGCGAATTCGTGTCCGTGCTGGGGCAGTCGGGTTGCGGAAAAACCACTTTTCTTAACATAGTGGGCGGTCTTGATCGAGCTACGAGCGGAGAACTTATTCTTTCCGGCGAGTCCACCGACGGGTTTAACGACAACGACTGGGACGATTACCGCAACTCAAAGATAGGTTTCGTCTTTCAAAGTTATAATCTTATACCGCACCTCAACGTGCTGTCGAACGTGGAGCTTGCCCTTACCGTTTCGGGCATAAAGAGCGAAGAACGGACGGAAAGAGCGAAAAAAGCGTTGGAGAAAG
>CACXFJ010000025.1 GCA_902766965.1 uncultured Eubacteriales bacterium
GCGAAGATATTATGCTTATTTTTTGCTTCATTCCGTGGGAATACGAGGATATTTTGGAAGTGAGTTTATCCGTCATATCGAATAAATCGGCGTATTTTTCCACTCTTTCTTTCCTAACGTCGCTGTCCACGTCGAAAATGTCGGCTACGAAGTTTACGTATTGCTCTCCCGTCAACGACTCGTACAAAACGTGATCGTCCGCCACGAATCCTATACGCTTTTTTGCTTCTATAGGGTGTTCTTTCAGGTCGTATCCGCAGATATTTATATTCCCTTCTTCGTACGGCAAAATCCCCGTCATACACTTAATCGTAGTGGACTTTCCGGCGCCGTTCGGACCGAGAAAACCGAACACTTCGCCGGCGTCTACCGTTATACTCAAATCGTCTACGGCTTTAACTTTACCTTTTGCATAGCGTTTTGTTAAATTAGTGATTTTTATCATTTAATCCTCTCAAAATCGTTTATTTGTCCGTTCTCCACAGTCCGTGGTAGTTCTTTTCGTCGCCGATATCCGACGGAACGTAAAATACTTCGTCCTTTATATCGTCGGGCAAATACTGCTGTTCGACGTAGCCGCCGTAAGAATGGGGATATTTGTACCCCGATATTTTTTTCGTCTTATAATTCGGATCCCTTAAATATTCAGGGACGTCGTTATGCCCTTCTTTCGACACTTCGTCGGCTTTTTCCAACGCAATAATAACGCTGTTCGATTTAGGCGCTTTGCAAACGTAAATTATAGCTTCGGTAAGAGGAATAAGCCCTTCGGGCAAACCCATTCTTTCCATCGCGAGAGTAGCGTTGACGGCGATATTCAATGCGTTCGGGTCGGCTAAACCCACGTCTTCTGCCGAATGAGCCATAAGCCTTCTGCAAATAAGTTTAGGGTCTATTCCCGCGTTAATCAGCCGCATTGCGTAAAACAACGCCGCATTCGGGTCGCTTCCTCGTAAAGACTTACAAAAAGCGCTTATCATATCGTAATAATCGCTTTCGTCCACTCCTATTACCGGTCTTTGCGTTGACTGCGCCGCTATTTCTTTCGTTATTTTGATTACGCCGTTTTTATCGGAAGGCGTGGACAAAACGGCAAGTTCGAGTGAATTTAACGCCACTCTCATATCGCCGTTGCTCGCTAAAATAAACTGCTGTTTCGCCCCTTCGTCTATATCTATGTCGTAATTGCCGAAACCGACTCTTTTGTCGCTCAACGCTCTTTCCAGTCCGAACCGTATATCTTCGGGTTCGAGCGGTTTGAATTCGAATATTCTGCACCGCGACACGATGGCTTTCGTCATACTGACGTAAGGATTTTCCGTCGTGCTGCCGATAAAGACGATTTCTCCCTTTTCGATAGCTCCCAGAACGCAGTCGGACTGCGACTTGTTCCAACGGTGACATTCGTCGAGTAATAAGTAAGTTTTTCTGCCGAAAAGAGCCAGTTCTTTTTTGGCTCTGTCGATAATCGCTTTCGCTTCGGATACTCCGCTCGATACAGCGTTTAGGTACTCGTAGTTACTGTGCGTAGTGTTCGCTATTATGTTTGCAAGAGTGGTTTTCCCCGTTCCGGGCGGACCGTAAAAAATGCAACTTCCGAGCCTGTCCGCCATAATCGCTCTGCGTAAAAGACACCCTTCCCCGACGATATGTTTTTGTCCTACGAAATCGTCGAGAGAAGAGCAACGCATTCTCTCCGCAAGCGGAGCGTTTTCTAATCTGTTGTTTTCGAATAAATCCATATAAATATGATATAATTATTTTTATCTTAAGTCAAGTTACGGCGTTGATTTTTGCTATCCGCATTATATTAAAATATAATTTTTCGCAATCAGTCGATTTTACGGCGCGCAAACTACTATTTTTTGCAGTATCCCGTCTTCTAAAGTAACGTAGTTTTCCACGCGTTTTTCTCCGTTGACTTCCACCGAAAACTCTTCGTCCGATTTATACTCGATGCTGTAAACGCTGTCGTTAAATTTATACGTTAGCACGCTCGACGACAACTTTTTCGGCAGTCGAGGCTCGATATAAAGTTTTTTGCCCCGTCTTTTCAGACCGAAAAATTCTTCTACTATAAGTCTGTACGCCCAACCTGCGCTGCCCGTATACCAGCTCCATCCCATTCTGCCGTAGTTTTGTTCGTTGGAATAAATATCGCCTGCAAAGACGTACGGTTCTCCTTTATATCGTAAATTTTTATCTTCCTTACGGCATTTTTCGACGGGATTTATCATCATAAACAAGTCGAACGCTTCGTCTTCTCTGCCGGCTCTCGTCAAAGCGATAAGATACCACACTGCGGCGTGAGTATACTGTCCGCCGTTTTCCCTGACTCCTTGCGGATACGCCGAAATATAACCGAATCCCGACTTTTCTTTCAGCGGCGGAGAAAGAAGTTTTATTATCCCGGCGTTTTCGTCAACTAAACTTTTCGCCGTGTCAAGTACGATTTTCGCTCTCTTTTCGTCGGCTATTCCCGATATCACGGCGTAACTTTGCGTGAGAATATCCAAGGAAAGAACTTCGTTTCCGCCCTGCCCGTACCACTTGCCGTCGTCGGAAAACAATCTCATATACCTATCTCTATCGAAGGCGAAGGAATTGACGGCGGCTTTAAGTTCTTCTCCTATTCTCGACAGGTCTTTTTCCGTCTCTTCGTCGCATATCCGCCCGAATTTGCGAGTTACTTCATAACACAACATGGAATTGAACACGCTTTCGCCCTTTCCTTTCCTGCAAATTTCGTCCATACCGTCGTTCCAGTCGCCGCTTCCCATGACGAGCAAACCGTGTTCTCCGTACCGTAAACTGCTTTTTATCGCTTTAAGGCAATGTTTTCGCAAACTTTCTCTCCGTTCGGTGTATCTCGGATTTTCGTATCTCGTGTTTTCGTGTTCCGACAAAACGGGCGAATCGAGATAAGGTAAGTCGGTATCTAAAATTCCGTAATCGCCGCTAAACTCGACGTATTCCGCCACGGCGAGGGGTAAAAACAGCTTATCGTCGGTGATTTTCGTCCTTAATCCGAATTTTGGTTCGTGCCACCAGTGCATAACGTCCCCTTCGAAATATTGATGCTTAGCCGCTTCGAGAATGATTTCTTTCGTCTTTTCGGGAGAAAAATGCATAACAGAAAGCCCGTCTTGAAGTTTATCTCTGAAACCGGTAGCTCCTCCCACCTGATAAAAACCGGCTTTTGCGTTAATTCTCGACGAAACTACCTGATAAGGCAACCATTTTAGTAATACGTTAAAGGAACGGAACGGCGAAACAACGCTTACGTTGCCCGCGCCGTCGAAATAATCCTTGTCTTTCGCTTCGTAATAAGAAACGTTTTCGGCGGTAACAGACTCAATAAGGCTCTTATCCTGCGAAAATACTATTCGGAATTTAACGTTTTCCGCCGTGGTAAAATATTCGCAATACGGCGACCTCTCTTCGTCGTGAAAAGTTATATCCTGTAAATTTTCAGCCAAAAACTTAATAAAAAGTCTGTTTCCGCTGACGATATTCGTTATCGTAAGCAGATTTCCGTCCGCTCTGCACGATAAAAAAGCAGGCTCGTAATACCAACTTAGCGACGGATACAGTCCGTAAATAAACTCGGCGTATCCCCCTCCGTTCACCGCGTCAACCGTTATCGTTCTGCCTTTCCCGTTGCAAATAGTTGCGTATTTTACCGTGCAGGTAACGCGATTTATTTTACTGACGAAAACCGTTTTTCCTTTCTCGAAGGTAACGAACCTGTTTTCCCCGTCACCGCAGTTCAGTCTGTGACAACCGTCCGCAGTTTTAACGTATAAAAACTCGGAAAAATCGTCGGTAATAGGGTCGTTATCGAACTTATTCATCTTGTTTTCACGCGAATTATCGAAATAGAAGAACCCGCCGCCGTTGTTCGTGGTAATCATACCGCCATATTCCGCTCCGATTACGTTTGCGTACGGCAAAAGGGTGCTTTCCTCGACTATATAATCGTCGTTTTCGTCGAAACCGCCGCTGCCGCTCCTGTATAAAGTAGCTCCGTGTCGTAAAATTTCGCCGCCGCGTTTTTCGCTCGTTTCTTTGATAAGCTCGAATTTTTTGTCGGGAACGTACTTCGTTTTGCGGAAACTAAGGTCGTAATTCAATGTGATCAATGCGTATTTTTGCATATTTTCGTCGGAAAAACATATTTCGCAGTCGCTTATATGATGCGAAAGTATTTTTTCGGAAAGATATTTTTTTACAGTTTCGGTCTCTTCGCGTTCGATTTCCACAATAAAAGACGCGTTAATTCCGAGTAGTTTCAATTCGTCGCACATCGATAAAAATTTCTCGAACTTATCGTTGGCTTTCGCGTTATACTTGTACAAAACGAGCTTTTTACCCTTGCATTTATTGAGAAAATCAAGCGTTTTCCCGTTTTTAATAACGTAAGAAAGAGTGGTCTGACGATACGGAAGATAAAGAATTTCGCTTATGAGGTCGCAGGTTTCCGTACTTACGGGGATCTTTCCGTCGCTTAATAAGGCGAAAGAGTAGGTATCTTCGGGTAAAGAATTAAGTCCGTTAATAACTTCGCTCTCGTTTTCGCCGTAAATTAAAGAAACGCAACAATTATTTTTCATAAGCGTACCCGTAAACCCTACGCACGGATTAAGAACGTCGCCGATAGACGGAGCGGTTTTATCTTCATCGGAAAAAACTTTCGGCTTACGCAAAGAACCGTTTCTTCCCAGAAAGTTTTCGGCGTTGCACTCGAAACGAAGATTTTTTACTCCGCATACCTTAACTCCGAGAACCGAATCTTTTTCGTTTTCGCTCTTTTTCCTGCGGCGTAAAATCACGCAATCCTGCCCTATCGTCTTGGCTTTTATAAATAATCCGTTATACGTCGGATGGGAATTATACGCGTCGAGAGTGTTCAAAGTGACGGGACTGAAAAATGCGATTTTCGCGTTATTTTCGCTACACTCGAAATATCTCGTTTCTCCGTTTAATCCCGTCAAAAGCGAAACTTTTTCCACGAGTTTTTTCGTCGAATTTTCCAAAATAATTTCATTGCCGAAATACTTTACCGAATAGCGACACTCGTCGGTAAGGGGAAGATACGTCGGAGAAAATATCTTGCCGTCATCGCCTTTTATAAGGAAAAACGAACCGTTGTTTTCTTCGTAAATCCCGCCGAATTTGCCGCAAAGAATAGCTCCGTTTTGAGCAAATCCGCCTCCAAAAGCGTTAATAAATAGTTTATAATCTCCGTCGTTTAAGGCGAATACGTGGAAATATTCTTCTAATTTATTGATATTTTTGTAAGTCTTTACATTCTCAATATTATATTTTTCTTTATTTTTCGGAAGATATCTACTATTTTTCAACCTTGAAGTAATTTCGTTATAGTTTTTCAACGTTGCGGCTATTTTTTCATCATTTGAAAAAAGCTCGTTTATCACACCGTTTTCTACTAAATCGGCTATGGCGCAAAGTATCATTCCCTGATGGTGCGTCATGTGAGAATATACCTTTCCTCCCCCCTTTCTCATATCGTACGCTTCAAAAAAACCGTACTCGTCTACCATTCCGTTTTCTTCGGATTTTATTAAATTTTTGATAGTTTCTTTCGGACGATATTTTAAGCAAATTGCCGAAGAATAAGGACTGATTACAGGAAGAGTGTTTTCGTTTTTTAACGACAATCGCCTAATTCCGAAAGCGTAATATTGATACTTTAATTGTTCGTCGAGAGAGTAAAATCCGCTCTCGCCTATTCCGAAAAGTCCGTTATACCTGTTTTCGCACTGAGCTTTGGCTACGTTATTTTCGGTGTCGTAAATAAGCGAATATCTCGGCGCCGAAATAAACAACGACGGCATAAGGGTTTCGAACGCCGTTCCGCTCCAACTTAAAAGAGTGTTCCCGCCGTACGAAGAGTAATCCCTTTGCAGACATCTGAAATTATCCGTATTTTTCTTGTACGCCATAAAAATCGTGCTTAAAATTCGGCTTTCCGAATTCAATAAATCGTAATGACCTACGAAATTTTCGCCGTCATAACCTATAAAAAACAGTTTTTTCGACTCGTCGTACAAGGCTTCCAAATCGGTGTTAATGATAAGCAAATCGGTTTTCAGTTCGTTCACGTCGTCGTTATGCTTTTTATAAAACTCGCGGCACACGATAAGACAGGCTACGAGATTTCCGCTGTCGACGCTGCTTACAAAACGATTTACGGGCTTTTTCGTGTTAATATCGTACCAATTATAGAGATTTCCTTTCCATTTCGGCAATTTATCTATTGACGAAATTATAGAATTAAGGTTATCGACGCACTCTTTATAGTCGATTATTCCGAGATAATACGCCGAAATCCGCGCTATAAGGCTAAATCCTATATTTGTCGGCGAAGTGACCGTAGCCACCCCCTTATAAGGCTTAATTTGCAAGTTATCCCCTATAAGAGCGTCGTATGACGCCGTGTAAGAAAAGTATTTGTAGGTTTTTTCGGCGTAGCGTAAAAGCGTTTTCTTATCCCTTTCGCTTAAAGTGTAAGTTTTTATCTTGTTTTCGGAACAAACGTACAATTCGGCATACGAAATTATCGCTCCGAAGAGGTACGCAAATATTAATACGCTCGTCGGATTAACGAAATAAAGACCTATCGCAACAGCCGTCAGTACGGCAAAAGACGGCGTAAATTCCTTAAAAAACGCACTTACGTTCCTTTCAGACTGCGATTCTCGGTAAGTTTTCCAACTAAGCAGGTCCTTTTTCGTAATCATAGCGAAAATCGTTCCTAAAAACAGTTTCAGATTATCGAAAGCGTAGTACCAAAGAGTAAAGGCGTCTTCTATCGAAAAAACTATTTTTTTCATCGCGTCGGAAAAAACGTACCTTATTCTCGCGCCGCACGATAAATTCCTTAACGCCTTAATAACGTCGATAACGTACGGCGTAAAAAACAAACCGACCGCAAAGAGAAGATTCGTTACTCCCGTAAATACACCGTAAAGAACAGCCGCCGCAAGGAAACTTGCTTTTAACGCGCTTAAAGCGTTTTTTCCCATAATATAACGGTAAAACGGTTCTATTTTTTGCCGACAAGTTTTGTTTTCGTCGTTTTTCCACCGTCCGAAAAGAAACGGTAAAAGCTGAATATCCCCTCTTATCCAACGTTTTTTGCGTTCTCTGTCCGATAAAAAACCGTTCGGAGCCTCCTCGAAAGCAGTCGTAGCCCCGCCCGTAGACAACACCGAACCTTCTATAATATCGTGCGAAAGAATTTTCCCGGACGGGAATATTCCGTCGATTTTTTTATAAAACGCTTCGGGACGGTAAATTCCCTTTCCGCAATAAATATCGCGACCGAACGCCCTGTAAAACAAATCGGAATATACCGGATACTCTTCGGTGCCGCTTTCGCTTAAAAACCTTTTGGAATAGACCGTTCTTAACGAAAACAAGTCGTAACGACTGTGCAAAGTCATCAAATCGTACTTTTTGTTATACGGATGCGACATCATATTTACCATTTCGAGTACGTCTCCGGTAAAAAGCGAATTGTCCGCGTCGAGAGTGACGACGTATTTGGGAATAAAATAGTTCGCATTGCCGATATAGTAGAAGTCTTCCGAATTTCCCGTGACGAACAACTTATTCAAAGCGTTCAAGGCTCCCCTTTTCCGTTCGTGCGCAACGTATTTTTTGCCGTTAAAAGATTTTTTGCGTAAAAACACGCTTATATCTTCTTCGAGACCTTTGGTTCTTATTCTTTCGATAATTTCGTTATCGACGGTATTTACGGGCGTATTGCCGCCCTTCGTATCTACAAGAAGACAAAATTCCACGTTTTCCCCGCCGTTCGAGGCACGCAAAAGTCGTATATGTTTCAGACTTTCGTCGAACTGTTCGGAAGAAGTTATAAATTCACTCACGACTACCGCAACTTTATCGTTGGCAGAAACGGTTTTTGCGTTCTTTTCGGGTGCGCGTTTATCCTTAACCATGCCGTTAAGAGCGTAATTTATTAAGTTTTCCGTAATAAAAATAAGCGGAACGAAACTCAGCGCCCCGATTACAACGTTAAAAAACGCGGCTATACACGCCGCTCCGCACAGCGACGGTAAAATTACCGACATAACGTAAACTCTTTGCTTCCACAGACCGTATTTAGGTTTCAACGAAGGAATTATTTTCCTCCTTACCGCTTTTTTTAGCTCTCTTTTATAGTCGAATAAAACGGTCGATATATCTTTGTCGTTGTTTACGGCGATTTCCGCGGCAATTTCCGCGACGTAGTCTTCCTCCGCTCCGCAACTCTTGCTTACGTCGGAAACGACGGAAAAGTAGTCTTTCAGCGTGTTCACCGATACCGATTGCAAATCGAATTTTTCGGCGAGTATTTTGTATGAACCCAAAAATTTTACGTTGTATTCGGCGGTAACGAAAGATTCGGCTTCTCTCATTCCGACGAAAACGGTTTTTGCAAGGGTTGCGTTATATAAAACGGTTTTGTTGTAATTTGTGATTACTTTCTTTTCCGAAATTCCCTTTTTACGCAAATAATCGGCTTTTTTATCGTTCAATTTTTTATTTTTCATCAAAAAATAGAGATAAACGTCACTATTGAAAAGGGCAGGAACGAACTTTTCCGCGGCGGACTCCATTGTGTGTTGCCGCAATATTCTCCGAGCGAGAATATAAGCCTGCTCCGTCAGCGCGTAGTATATTGCGTTATTAAACTGCATAAGTTCGTCGTATTTTAACAAAACTCTATCGTTGACCGAGCTTAATATCTTGCGGACTCTTTCCCCCGTAAGTGTGTCGAGCGAATTATTTACTATACCTTTCGCGATAAAAACTATTCTCGGCAGGTCGTTAATATGCGGCAAACTTTTCAAATCGTCTTTTCGGGAATATACGTATCTGTAAATCAAATAAAAATTTTCGTACAGCCATTTTTCCCCTTCGGAAACGGGATTGTTCCTCTTTATCCTTTTTTCTATGCTTTTAGTAGCCTTTTTTATCGTCGGCATAAGTTTTGCCGGGTTTATCCCTTTGCCGCAATCGACGTTTTTTAACCTAAGGCACCCGTCGCATATCAAATCGGAAATCGTTTCTTCCCCTATTTTTTTCATTACGTTGTCACCGACTTTGACTTTTTCGGAACGGTAAAAAATAAGCGTTAAAATAAATAAAACCGCCAAAGCCGCGATTATATAAGGCATAACAATCCCCCTATATTACGATATAGGCAGATTATTTACCTGTAAAAACAAATTATACTTGTAAAAAGCGTTTCGTTGTGTTAATATAATGGTCGAGACGGCCGAACGGACGCTTCGCAAGAAGAGGAAAGTCCGAGCATCACAGGGCAGGGTGACGGGTAACGCCCGCTGAAGGTGACTTTAAGGATAGTGCAACAGAAATAAACCGCAGTATTATTACTGTAAGGATGGAAAGGTGCGGTAAGAGCGCACCGGCAGTTCGGCAACGAAATTGGCCGTGTAAACCCCACTCGATGCAAGAGAGAAAACGATCGTTCGCCCGACGCGTTTTCAAAATCGCTTGAACCTTTCGGTAACGACTGGTCTAGACAGATGTCCGTTCAAGACAGAACTCGGCTTACAGACCGTCTCGCATCCAAGCAAAAAAGGCGTTTTTTAACGCCTTTTTTGCTTATAATTGTATCTTTTCCTGCTCAAACGCTTCCCGTAATTTCATTAACGACTTCTTTTCTATTCTCGATATGTAAGAACGAGATATCCCTAATTTATCGGCGACTTTCTGTTGAGTCATCGGATAATTGCCGTCAAGACCGAAACGCATCGTTATTATCTTTTTTTCTCTGTCGGAAAGGTATTTTTCGGTAAGGCGTTTTATGGTTTTATGTAAAAATTCCGCGTCGATTTTTTCGTAAACGCTCTCTTCGTCGGTCTGTAACAGGTCTAAAATGGACATCTCGTTGCCGTCCTTGTCGCTCCCCACGCTGTCGTATATCGACACGTCGGACGAGCGTTTTTTATAAGACCGCATAGTCATAAGGATTTCGTTTTCTATACATCGAGAAGCGTAGGTGGCGAGCTGCGAACCTTTGTCGGGGTCAAAAGTGTTTATAGCCTTGATAAGCCCCATCGTTCCGATACTTATAAGTTCGTCGTTGTCGGGATAATTGACGTACTTTTTCGCGATGAACACGACTAAACGAAGATTATGTTTTATAAGCACGTTACGGGCTTCCAAATCCCCTTCTTTTTTGAACTTGTAAAGGTATTCTTTTTCTTTCTCTTCGCTTAAAGGATGCGGAAAAGAATTTCCCGTGTCGATACGGGAAGAAAACAATAAAACGTTGCTTAAAAGCGTAAAAAAACCTTCTAATATCATTTTGCTCCGATGAGATACTCTTACAATATATGATATTAAAAGGCAAAAATTTACTTTTAACGACAAAATTCTATTTTTCGGTTATTAGTTTAAGATTTTCGAGATAATCGTAGGAATCGTATTCTATCTTAACTCCGTCGAGAGCCGCCAAAGCTCCGTCCGCTATGTGGAAAATTACTTTGTAAGCTCTCAAGAGCTGATATTTTTTTCCGAAATACCTGTTCGTTTTTTCGGGGCAATACTTTGGGTCGCCTATTACCGGGTGCCCCGTGTGGGCAAGGTGCGCCCTTATCTGATGAGTTCTGCCCGTGACGAGTTCCACGTCGAGAACGCTTCCGTTCCTGCCCGTGTAGATAGCGTCGTATCTCGTCACTATTTCGACCGAACCGGGCATACGCTTATCGTAAATTTTTACGAAAGACTCGTCGGCGTTTTTAATTAGATACGCCTTTAACTCTCCGCTCCCCCTGACTATACCCGCTACAGCGGTAAGGTAATGTTTTTCTACCGAGCGGGTCTTGAATACCTTTTTCATTTCGGCGAAAACTTCTTCGGTTTTTGCGAAAATAACTATCCCTTCGGTGTTTGTGTCGAGGCGGTGACAGATTATATATCCGTATTTTGCTTTGACCGCTTCTTCGAGAGAATTTTCACCCGTGCAGGCTATGCGGGCGGGTTTGAAAAAACACGCTATATACTCGTTGTCGAAAAACGGCGTAAAATCCCTTTCCTGTTCTTTGTAATATACTCTTATTACGTCGCCGTCGGCAACTACGGTATCTTTGAAAACTTTTTTTCCGTTTACTCTTACGTCGCCTTTGCGGAAAAGTTTTTGAATAGCCCCGTAAGTAATTCCGCGGACTTTTTCGCCTAAAATAAGGGAAAGCCTGTTTGCCTTCCCCGAATAATTAAACTCTATCATCAGTCTTTTTTATTTTGTACCAAATTTTCTATCTCGAACAAAAGGGTGTTGATATCCTTGAATTCGCGATGAACCGAAGCAAAACGAACGTAAGCTACGTCGTCGACTTCCTTTAACGCTTCCATTACCATTTCGCCTATACGCTTGGAAGTAATTTCCTGCGCGAGCGAATTATGAACCTGTCTTTCGATATCGTTGACGATTTTTTCGATTTTTATCATCGGAACGGGGCGTTTTTCGCAAGCTTTCATAATACCCGATTTAATTTTTGCCGGGTCGAAAACCTGTCTGTTGCCGTTATTTTTAATTACGAGTATGGGAGCGGATTCTACCTTTTCGTAAGTAGTATACCTCTTCATACAATTAAGACATTCTCTTCTGCGTCTTATGCTCGTGCCGTCTTCGCTTAACCTTGAATCGACTACTTTGCTTTCGAGCGAACCGCAATATATGCACTTCATCCTACACCTCTACACAATTTATGGTATAATTATATCTAATATATAACAATTTGTAAACTGTTTATAAAAAACTATAATTACGTTTAGTGATAGGAAAACTATTTATTGCTGAATATAATCCATTCTCGGCGGTTGCGGCGGCGGATTGTAATTATTGTTCAAATCCACTAAAATTACGTCGCTGCCTATTTTTAATATGCAATTCCACGGAATATAAATGTTATCTCCGCCGGTTATACTCTTAAAAAATTTCTTTTCACTCGGAACGATGAATCCCAAAATCATACCTTTACAGTCCATAGCCACGTCGCCCACTCTTCCTAACCGCTTGCCGTCGGCCACGTTTATTATTTCTCTGTCGCGTAATTCGCAAAATGTATAGTCGATTTTCGTCATAAAAATACCGTCCTGCTCTTAAAATATATGAACGAGACGGTACTTTTATTCTTATTGTTAAAAAGCTAATTTGAGTCTTTCGATAGCGTTTTTTTCAAGTCGGCTTACCTGAGCCTGACTTATGTTGAGTTCTTCCGATATTTCCGTTTGGGTTCTTCCCTTGTAATACCTTAAAAGTAAAACGTTCTTTTCTCTTTCGGGCAGTTTGTCGATTTCTTCGTTGAGAGTAATACCGTTAATTACGCTGTCCAAATCGGTTTTGTCGCTGATTTGGTCCACGACGAGCATATTGTCGTCGGCGTCGCTGTATACCGATTCGTATATGCTGACCGGTTCGCTTATTGCGTCCAACGCGCTCACAACTTCGCCGTAAGGAACGTTGATTTCTTCGGCTATTTCCGTTAAACTCGCTTCCTTTTCTCCGCCGTACTCCAACTTATCTCTCGCCTGCATCGCTTTGAATGCTATGTCTCGTAAGTTTCTTCCCACTTTAAGTCCCGTGCCTTCTCTAAGGTATCTCCGCATTTCGCCCATAATCATCGGAACGGCGTAGGTGGAAAACCTTACGTTGAGACTTATATCGAAGTTGTCGAGAGCTTTGATAAGCCCTAATACGCCCACCTGAAACAAGTCGTCGGCGTTGTTTCTGTCGGTCTTGAAACGCTGAGCCATTGACAAAACGAGTCGTATGTTGTTTTCAATGAACTTTTCTCTTAAATCGGTTTCTCCGTTCTTTATTCGTCGTAACATTTCTTCGCTTTCTTTCGCGCTCATCTTAGGTAATTCGGAAGTGGATACCCCCGTAATTACTATTTTGTATGACATACATAATACCTCCGTTATGTAAAAGTAACGCAAGTTTACACAGGAAGTATTTGCCAAATTTAACTTATTATTCGCATTTTAAGAATTCTTTTTTTAATTTCGCGAGTATCTTTTTTTCGAGCCTGCTGATATACGACTGCGAAATGTTCATCATATCGGCTATTTCTTTTTGCGTTTTTTCTTCCCGCCCGTACAAGCCGTAACGCATACCGACTATTTCTTTGTCTCGTTCGTCGAGCTTTTCGTAAAGACTCCGCAAAATATCGTTTTCCACTCTCGTTTCCATATCTTTATATATCATATCGCCGTCGGTTCCGAGTACGTCGCTTAATACGAGCTGATTACCTTCCCAATCCACGTTGAGAGGTTCTTCCAACGATATTTCCGTCCTGATTTTAACCGTTTTTCGTAAAAACATAAGAATTTCGTTCTCGATACATCTCGACGCGTAAGTAGCGAGTTTGATTTTCTTATCGGAATTGTAACTTTTTACCGCTTTAATAAGTCCCATCGTACCTACCGATATAAGTTCGTCCATATCGATACCCGTATTGTCGAAACGCTTCGCTATGTAGACCACGAGCCGTAAATTGTGTTCCACTAATTTATTCTTCGCGTCCTCGTCTCCCTGCGTCATTTTAGCTATCGCTTCGGCTTCTTCCTCCTCGCATAAAGGAGTCGGCAATGACGTTATGTAATTAAGATTTTTTTCGCCGCAAAAAAAGCGTTTAAGTTTACGCCAAAGATTCTTGAAAAAGTTTTTCATAAATAAAATTCTCCCTGCATATCGCTATGCAATAAAATTTCCGCTTCCGATAAGCACGCCGCAGACACCTTGCCCGCAGCAACTTTATATATGGTATGCGAGCCTCCGGCGGAATATACCTCTACCGTTGCTTCTTTCGTAGGCAAGATAGAAATACCGTTCGCCGTGATTATCTCCACGGAACTCGTCTTATCTTCGTCGGGTGCGAGATTATTATAAATTTTTTCGCCGACGAAAATAACGGGTTCGCCATTATCTGCGTAAACGCGATTGCCGCTGTCATAAAACGCGCGGCACTTTTTGTTAAAACTTCCGCTTTTTAGTCTCACTACGGAGAATAAAGAGTTTTTTCGTCGGAATTTGCCTAACTCGGTTTTAAGTATATCGGTTAAGTAAATTATCCCGGTACAACTCGCCGAAACGAATATGGGAATTATGCCGTAAGTAAGATTTTCATATCTTAAATCGGTACGGAAAAAGTCGACGAAAAACGTAACCGCCCCACCTAAAAGAAATGTCGCCGCAAGTAACGTGACTACGGTGACCACATAGTCTTTAACGTGCTTGCCCGGCTTGATTATTATTACCATTACTAATACGCATAAAGCCTTTATTGCGTATCTTATGCTACCGATTAACGGGTATATAGCCGACGTTATACCGCCGAATACGGCAGAACAAACAAGCCTTTTTACACTTACTTTTTTCTTAATCGCGGCAAGAGTAAACGACAGTAAAAAAAGGTCTATAAAGAAGTTGCTTAAAAATACCGTTTCAGCATATATCGTCATATTTCACCGTTAAAAAAAGACAAGCCTTTTCGACTTGTCTTTTGTGTTTTATTTCGTCAATAATTTATTATCTGTTTCCGCGTTCTCTGAGTCTTCTCAAAAAGCTCGGAATTTCGTCGTCGGAACTCGTATTTTCGGCGGGTTGAACCTTGGGCGCGGATTGCGGTTCTGCCGTCGCAGGAGCAAAAGCCTTAGCGAAGGGGTTGTTGCTTGCGAAAGCGTTGTTCCCGGCAAAAGGCATCGAATTTACGGTAGGAGCAGAATTTTCTACGGGTTTTTCTTCCTTTACGGGTTCGGATACGTTAAGTACCGGACCTTCCGTAGCCGTACCGTCGAAACCGGTAGCCACGATAGTTACGATTGCCTTGTCTTCGAGAGTTTCGTCGAAGCCTATTCCCTGAATGATGTTACAGTCGGGAGCAACTACCTTACCTATCATATCCATAGCTTCGTCTATCTCCAACGCGCTCATACCTATATCGCCGGTAATGCTTACGAGTATTTGGGTAGCTCCGCCGAAGTTGGATTCGAGCAAGGGCGAATTCGCCGCCTGAATAAGAGCCTTTACGACTTTGTTTTCGCCTTCTCCCTGCCCTATACCGATATGCGCCGTGCCTTTGTCCTTGATTACGGTGGAAAGGTCTGCGAAATCGAGATTTATCAAAGAGTGTTTTACTATAAGATTAGTAATACCTACGATACTGCTGTGGAGTACGTCGTCGGCTATCTGCATAAGTTTTAACATAGCTCCGTCTTCTTTCTTGTTGGCGGAGATTACTTTTACGTAGTCGAAAACTTTTTGATTAGGTATTACTAAAAGCACGTCGGTGTACTTTCTTAATTCTTCTATCCCCGCTTCCGCGTACTGCATTTTCAGACGTCCTTCCGAGGCGAAAGGTTTGGTGACGATAGCTATGGTAAGTATTCCCATTTCTCTCGCTATCTGCGCTACTACCGGAGCGCCGCCCGTACCCGTTCCGCCGCCCATACCTGCGGTAATGAACACGAGATTTGTGTCGGCAAGAGCGCCTCTTATATCTTCCGCCGATTCTTCCGCGGCTTCTTTACCTATTTGCGGTTTGCTGCCGGCTCCGAGTCCTCTCGTGCGTTTTATTCCGAGCTGAATTTTAGTATCCGCGCTGCAATTGTTCAACGCCATCATATCGGTGTTGCTGGCGATGAAAGACACGCCCTGTACTTTCGCTTTGACAAGACGGTTTACGGCGTTACATCCGCCGCCGCCTACGCCGAATATCTTGATTTTTACTATATTGTCCTGTTGGTCATAACTACCGAAATTCATATTATCCTCCTAAGCTATTTGCTTCCGAATATGGACTTTAACTTTTGTTTTATTTTGTCGACGGTATCAATAGTTTTCGTCGATTCGCATACTGCCGCCGCAACGTAGTTGCCGCACCCGGTAAGATTAAGGGTTTCGCTGTCGAGTATTGTGATTTCGCATCCCGTTTCGTCTTCAAAAACGTCTTTAACGCCCCTCACCGAGCAAAGAGAAGAACCGGTAAGAAAAACGGGCGGCGGCGTTTCGTCTTCGCACATTTCGTCGATATACTTTTTTACTTCTCCCGCGAGGTAAATAAAGGCTTCCGCCACGCAAGAATTGACCTTCGATACCGAATACTTTTCTCCTCCGACGTAGTAAAAATCTCTGTCGGTAAAATTGAGATTAAGGTTCATTCCGTTGGCTATTTCTTCCGCGGTGGCATCGTCAACGCCTAATTCTTCGGCAAGGCTGTAACATACGTGTTTTGCCCCGAGCATGTCGGAACAACCCTTTACGGGAACGCCGCCGTTACATAACGCTACGTCTATGTTCCCGTCTGCGAGAGTTATTATTATTCTTTCCGGCAAATGAGCCGTTTTGTCTGCTTTAGCGGCTATCTCCGCGCCGAAAGAAGTGTACTCGAAAACCTTTCCGAGACGTTTTGCCGAGGTGTCGAAAAGTTCTTTTATCCCTAATCTTAAATACTCTATCGAAGCGATAAGTTTTAATCTGTCGGCTTTTTGCCCGATAGGATTATCTATATACGGATTAGAGAGAGTTTTGTATATTATGGGGCGTTTTTGGACTATTTCAAAGGACGGCAAACGAGTTCCGCAAAGGCTTATTATCGTCCTGACGTCGTTTTCGGTGACGGCTCCGCTCTCTATTACGGTATCTTGTTCCGCCCGTGCGTACTTAAAAAATACTCCCGGCAAAACCACTACCGCGTGTTTGTCGATAGAACCGTACCTTTCCGCGTCGGCATAAACGTGTTGTATTTTGGAAAAAACGTCGTCTGGGTTAATAAAGCCGTTTCCGTTAAAGCCGTCGTAGTCTATACGCTCTTCGTGAAAATACGAAAATACTCCGTTCTTGCGAACGAATAACAAAAGGCGCATATATTTATATTCGACTATCAATGCGGATTTAAGACGATACATACTTTCCTCTATAATATTTTAATATTATTAAGTATAATATATCGGGGAAAAATAGTCAATAACAAGCTCTAATTTTTTATGCGTAAAACTGCGTTATTTCGGGCGGAATAGTCCATAGCCAAATATCTGTCGTACAAAGCGGCGGTTTCGTCGGCGGTTTGCGCCATATCTACGTACAGTACAGCTCCCGTCTCGGCAAGTTTTATCTGCAACTCGCCGTCGGAAATATTTATGCTTTCGATAAAGTACGGCAAGGCTTCTTCGCTCATATTTTTGCCTAACAACGCTTTCGCTACGTTCCTTAACGCGACACATTCCTTGACGTCGAAGCTGTCGTTTACTACAAATCCCGTCACCGTAATGAGCTTTAACGGGGCAAGTTCTTCTTCTTTCTGAATTTTGCCGCGTTGAAAATCTTTATCCGTTGCGACGAAAGATTTTTCTTCCGACGAAGCGTTGACTTCGATTTTGAATATGGGGGTACGTTCTTTGACGTAGATTACCACTTCATCGGGGAATTTACGTTCGACGTTGGTCACCACGATGGAATTATCCGGGAACGCCGCGATTATTCTATGTTTTATTTCGCTTTCTTTGACGTTAAAGATATTGTTTCTCGAATCGAGTCCCGAAGCCTCTAAAATATCCGCTTCGTCGGCAAGTCCGGTTTTGTTATAAAAAACCACGCTTATATTGCGCACGGTAAACACCTGACCGCACACCACTATAAGCGCGATTATCGCAACGCATATCGAGATAATAACGTATTTCTTTTTCACTCTCTCCGTACTTCCGCTCCCAACGAGCGAAACACCTCTTCGATTTTTTCGTATCCCCTGTCCACGTATCTTACGTCTTTTACTATCGTAGTGCCTTCGGCTTTAAGTCCCGCGAGTATCAGCGCGGCTCCGCCCCGTAAGTCCTGAGCGTAAACTTCCGTACCCGTAAGATAAGGCACGCCTTTAATTACCGCGGTTCTTCCGTTCGTTACGATATCCGCCCCCATCTTAATGAGTTCTCCCACGTGGCGATAACGGTTTTCAAAGATATTCTCCGTGAATATGCTCACTCCGTCGCTCACCGTCTGCAAAGCCATCATAGGCGCCTGCAAATCGGTCGGGAACCCGGGATGCGGCTGAGTCGTAATTTTCGGCACCGAAACAGGTTTACCGTTTGATTTTATATATATTTTATCACCGTTACATATAATATTGCAAGAAGTTTTTGACAATTTGGATAAAAGCGCCCGCATATCCTGATATCTCGCTCCGTCGAGAAGAACCGTCCCTCCCGTCATAGCCACCGCGATAGCGTACGTTCCTGCGGCGATTCTGTCGGGCATTGCGTCGTAAAGAGTTCCGTGAAGAGTTTTTACGCCGTATATCTTTATTACCGACGTACCCGCTCCCGTCACCTTTGCTCCCATCTTTACGAGAAAATTTTGTAAATCGACTATTTCCGGCTCGCAAGCGGCGTTATGTACTACGGTGTTCCCTTTGCACAAGACGGAACTCAGTATTGCGTTTTCCGTAGCTCCCACGCTCGGATAATCGAGGCTTATTTCCGTGCTTTTGAAGTTTTCGGCGTTGCAGTAAATATAACCTTTGGATTCCTCAACCTCAACGTTGAGGTCGCGTAACGCTTTAATATGTATGTCGATAGGTCTTAATCCTATATCGCATCCGCCCGGATACGCCACTTTCGCTTTTTTACATCTCGACAAAACCGACCCCAACAAAAAAATAGAACTTCGCAGTTCTTTTGCAAGACCGTTCGGAATTTCGTATCCGCATAAATTCGACGCGTCGATTACGGCGGTAGAGCCGTATCTGTCCACTTTTACGCCGAGATTTTTCAATATCTTAATCATATTGTCCACGTCGGACAAATCGGGTACGTTGTTTATTACCACCTTGTCGTCGGTAAGGATTGCCGCCGCAAACAGAGGCAAAATAGCGTTCTTCGCCCCTTGAATTTTTACTTCGCCGTAAAGTTTTTTTCCGCCGTTAATAACTAGTTTTTCCATAACACCCCCGTACTTAGTGCGTCTTTTTCATTTCATAAAAATGTTGTCAATACATTCTATGACGTTCTACGCGGCTATGGTGCGTTGATTTATGCGAAATGCGTATGTAGACGCGTTACGGTTTTTGTCCGTCGACACGTTATACAAAACACCCGATACGAACATAAAAGTTACGAGCCCCGTTCCGCCCGCGCTTACGTACGGTAAAGGAACGCCGGTAGGCGGTATCATTCCCGTGACGACGGTCAGGTTTATGATAGTCTGCAAGGCAATGACCGTGGTCAAACCCGTGGCGAGAAGACAACCGAACCTGTCATTTGCGTTCAAAGCGGCTCTCGCTCCGCAGATTACGAGCGTCGCGAAAACGATAATCACTACCACGCACCCCACGAGTCCGAGTTCCTCCCCTATCACCGAAAATATAAAATCGGATTCGGCAAACGGCAAAAACAAATATTTTTGTCTGCTTGCGAAAAGTCCCACGCCGAAAAGTCCGCCGTTGCCCAACGCGTAATAGGACTGTATGAGCTGATAACCTTCGTCTTTAGGGTTTTGCCACGGGTCGAGAAAAGCAAAAAAACGCTTTAATCTGTACGGTTCGAGTATTATAAGAAGGGGAACGGCTATCGCAAGCAAGCCCACCATTACCGCAAGCCATTTATTTTGCAACCCCGCTACGAATACGAGTATAATAAACGCCATTCCCACGCACATGGTTATGCTCATGTTCGGTTCGAGTATAATAAGAACGCAAATTATGCCGGCGCTCAAAGCGGGAATGATAAATCTTTTCAGATTAGTCGGCGGATAGTCCGTCATATAAGCGGCGAGAAAAATCATAAGACCGAATTTTGCAAGTTCCGACGGTTGAATTGTGATAAATCCAAAATTAAGCCATCTCGTCGCGCCGTAACTTTCCACTCCGAGTTTCGGAACGAATACCAAAGCGAGTAAAATTACCGACACGGCGAGAATAACCCATTTTATTCTTTTCAGAAAATCGATATGTATCGTGCCGCCTATTATCATAAAAACTATTCCCGCGGCGAAAGCTATACTTTGTTTTTTTACGTAATAAAAAGCGTCGCCGAATTGTTTTTCCGCCGAATACGAACTTGCCGAATAAATCATAATTATCCCCGTCAATGCAAGGATAATCGTGGAAATTATTATAAGATGACTTTCTTTTATTCTAAACTTTGATGGCATAGACGATTTCCTTAAACTTCTCTCCCCGCTCGGCGTAACTTCTGAACCTGTCGAAACTTGCGCAGCACGGACTTAACAAAACGTTCTCAACGAGAGGATTTTCACTCAGTTTCTGCACGCACGTAGCTAAGTCCGGATAGATATTCGCGTCGCAAAAACCCATTTTTTGAGCGGAATTATAGATTTTTTCCGCGTTTGCTCCCGTAATAGCAACGCATACTACCTTATCGTCTATGTTCTCGAAAAAATCGCAAAAATCTTCGTTTTTGTCGCTACCGCCCATAATAAGTCCTATTTTTCCGTCAAGACTCGATATGGCGTATCTGCAAGCGTGGATATTCGTGCCTTTGGAATCGTTGTAATAATTTTTTCCGTTTATCGTGGTGACGTATTCGATTCTGTTGGGTAAAAGCGAATATTCTCTGACGAGTTTCGCCATGTGTTCTTTTCTCGCGCCGCACAAAAATCCCACGTTCATGGCGACAAGAAGATTAAACTTATTGTGTTCTCCCCTTAATCGGCAATCCTTGACGTGACATACCGACGAGTCGTCGAGCATAAAAAAATTGTCCTTTATATATGCGTCGGATACTCTCGTTCTCGTGCTGACGGGTATAGGGTTGGCGTTAGTGTTTTTCAGAAAACTTCTTACCGCTCCGTCATCGTTGTTGTAGACGAAGTAGTCGTTTTTCGTCTGATTTTTCAAAATATTACGCTTAGTATCAACGTAGTCGCGGTAATCGTCGTAGCGGTCGAGATGGTCGGGCGCAAGGTTAAGAACGACGGCTATATCGGCTTTAAGTTTGTCCGTATGTTCCAACTGAAAGCTGCTTACTTCGATGACGGCGTAATCGAGTTTCGTTCCGTCGAGCGCTACCTGCGACACGGGATAACCTATATTCCCCATCGTTTTCGTTTTGAACCCGACGCAAGTAAGTAATTTATCTATCATCGTTACGCTCGTGGTTTTTCCGTTCGTACCCGTGACCATAATCTTTTTACAGTCCAAAAACGAACAGCCTATTTCGAGTTCCGAATATATTTTTATGCCTTTTTCTTTACAAATACCGATGATTTTATGATATTTCGAGATGGACGGACTGACTACGACAAAATCGGTTTCGTCAAAATTAACGTCGTCTACGCTATGTACGCATAAAAAACCCGTTATGTTTACGCTTACGTTATCGTCGTAGCACGTCACAGTCGCTCCTTCTCGCATAAGCAAATACGTTACGCTTATTCCGCTTGCTTGCATTCCTGCCACCAAAACTCTTTTTCCTGCACACTTCATTTTCCCCTCCGCTCAAATTATTAGTAAGGTAACCGCTCCCGCCACGACGGTAATTACGGAATATAACGAAACTATTTTACTTTCGTTAAGTCCTTTCATTTCGAGATGATGGTGTAAAGGCGCCATCAAAAAAACTCTCTTCTTCCGCAGTTTGAAACTTATTACCTGTATTATTACTGATATGCCGCTCATAACGAACATTATTCCGATAGTCGCGATAATTAACGGATTTTTTATAAACACGGCTACCGACGCTACCGCTCCGCCCAATGCAAGCGAACCCGTGTCGCCCATAAAAATTTTCGCTTTGTGCGAGTTAAAGACCAAAAACGCCGCTATTCCGCCCGCTAACGCCGCTACAAAGACCAAAAGATTATACGTTTCCTGCTCGTAAAGAGTTTTTCCCGCGTCCACGCTTTCAAGGTATATGCCCGCGATTATTACGAATACTACGCTTAAATACAATACGACGGTGCTTCCGGCAAGACCGTCGAGTCCGTCGGTAAGGTTTACGCAGTTGGTAGCGGCGATATACGCGATTATCGTAAACGGAATATAAAACCAACCCGTTTCGATGTATTGCTTGATAACGGGAATATATATTTGCGAACCGACGTAACCGTTTTTATAAGCGAATACCGTCGCGAGTACGGCGATAACTAACTGCGAAATTATTTTCTGATAGGCTTTAAGACCGAGATTACGTTTGAAAATTACTTTAATCGCGTCGTCCAAGCCGCCTATAAGACCGTACGCAAGCGTCACCGCCAAAGCGACGAACGACAATCTGTTTTGCCCCCTTGCGAACACGAAGTAAAAAATAACCGCAGGTACGAGAAAAATTATTCCCCCCATCGTGGGAATACCCTCTTTATCTTTATGTTGAGAAACGTAAGTCAGTATCGTTTGTCTTGCTTTCAGCTTTTTTATAAGATAAATTACGGGCGGCGCAATAATTACGCCGACGGCAAACGAACACAAAAAAACGTAGATAAACGCCGTCACTTACTTCTCCCCAAAAGCTCTTCGCAAATTTTCTTATCCGAAAAAGGTATTACACCCGCCGCCGTTTCCATATATTCTTCCGCGCCTTTGCCCGCAATGAGGACGGTATCGCCTTGCCCGGCTATATCCACGGCGAATTTAATAGCTTCGTACCTATCGGATACGGTAATATAATTTTTGCCGATTTTTTCTAATCCTAACACGATTTCGTCAATAATTTTTTCGGGATTTTCGCTTCTCGGATTATCGCTCGTAATTATCGAAAAATCGCTTAAAGTGGCGGCGATTTCGCCCATTGCGGGTCGTTTTTGTCTGTCTCTGTCACCGCCGCAACCGAACACGACGTAAAGTTTTTTCGGCGTGATTTTTCTCGCCGCGACAAGGACGCTCTTCAGTCCGTCGGGAGTATGCGCGTAGTCTATAATGACGGTAGTTTTTCCGTACAGGACGTTAAATCTTCCGTCTATGACGGGCATAACGGATAAAGCGGAGGATATTTTCCCTACGCTTACCCCTATGTCCGCACAAACGCTTACAGCCGCAAGCAAATTGTAAAGGTTAAATTCTCCGCTCAACGGCGTGACTACCGACACTAACTTATCGGCGGCGTTTATTACGCAACTTATTCCCGTATCGGTCTTTACGTTCACGGCGAATACGTCGGCGGGATTTTTAAGTCCGTAACTTAACGTTCTTCCTTGTCTTTCCGAAATTATCTCGAAGCCCGTCTTATCGTCCACGTTTATTACCGCCGTTCCGACGTTATCGGTCGTAAAAACCCTCTTTTTTACCGATATGTAATTTTCCATCGTTCCGAAAAAGTCGAGATGGTCTTCGGTTGCGTTAGTAAAAACGCAGTAGTCGAAAACAATATTGTCGAGTTTTTTATAGTAAATCGCATGCGCGCTGAGTTCTAAAATAACGTAATCTACTTTACGCCTTTTCGCTTCGTCGAGCAGCTTAAAAAACACGTCCGAATCGGGCGTAGTCATTCCCGTGGAATACGTTACTCCGTCTATACACGCTCCGAGCGTACCGATATTAGCCGTCTTAAAACCCGAACAGCTCAATATATGGTCGATAATTTTTACCGTACTCGTTTTGCCGTTAGTACCCGTGACCGCGATAAATTTAAGAGACTTTTCCGGATTGCCGTAAAATTCGGAAAGATATTGACAAAACGCCCGTCTTGCCGACTTAACGCAGATACACGGAAAATTTTCCGAATACTCTTCACAGACAATCGCGTCGGCACCGCTTTTTATTGCGTCGTCGACGTATTTTCCGCCGTTAAAGTCGAAAAAAAGATATTTTTCCGACACTCTTCTACTGTCGTACGTTCCGCAAATAAAACGTTCTTCGCCCGTTAAATTCGTCCTTACCACTTCGATTTTACTCAATAGATCAGCCGCTTTCATTTCCACCTACGCAACTTCGATAACCACAATATTGTCCTCGGTAACGTAACTTCCGGAAACGGGAATTTGCTTGACTACCTTAGCTCCTTCCGTCCATTCTCCGCTCATCTCGTAGTACATATTAAGTTTTTTCAGTTGCGCGACGGCTTCCGTCACGGTTAAACCTGTAACGTCGGGCATAGTAAATTTTTCTTTTTCGACGTAATCGGACGGTTTCCAACCCCTGTAATCGAAAATTTGCGAAAATATCTTTCCTGCGTACGGGGCGGCTACGATGCTTCCGTAATACGCGCCCGTCTTAGGTTCGTCTACTATAAACAGCAATATATATTCGGGGTCGTCCGCGGGAGCGAAACCGAGAAAAGTAGATACGTACATTCCTCTCGCAATTATTCCGTCTTTATATTTTTGCGCCGTTCCCGTCTTGCCGCCTATTCTGTATCCGTCCACTTTGGCGTTTTTGCCGCCGCCTACAGATACGACGCTTTCGAGAATTTCTCGCATTGTTGCGCTCGTACTCTCGCTTATAGTTCTTCTTCGTACTTCCGGATAGTTTTGTAATATGGTTTTTCCCGAAGTATCCGCGACTTTATCGAGTATATAAGGTCGCATAAGATTACCGCCGTTTACTACCGACGCGCACGCGGTAATTAGTTCGAGCGGAGTCAAAGCTATTGCCTGACCAAAACCCATTCTCGCCAAATCGACGTTCTTTACCGAGTTTTTGTCTATCGTTAATCCGCTCGCTTCGCCGCTTATATCTATTCCCGTGACCGTAGTCACTCCGAACGCGTCGAGTCCTTCGTAGTATTTTTCCGCCCCTATCCGCAACGCTACGTCCATAAAAAGACAGTTGCAGGAGTTTTGCACCCCTTGCGTAAAGGTCTCGCTGCCGTGCCCTATCGTCTTCCAACAGCGAATTTTTTTGCCGTCAACCATTCTGTACCCGGGGCAATATAAGTTGTAGGAGGTGCTTATAGCGTTATTTTCCAACCCCATTGCCGCAGTCAGTATTTTGAAAGTAGAACCCGGCTCGTAAACGTTGCTTACCAAAGTCGATTTACTGTTCTTGAACAAGGTTATTACGTCGTTTCTCGGTATATCGTTTAAGTCGTAGGACGGTCTTTGCGCCATGGCGAGAACTTCTCCCGTCTTCGCGTTCATTACGATACAGCTTGCGTTAGTTGCGTTATGCGTACTAAACGCCTCGCTTACCGCGTTTTCAACGAAACTTTGCACGGCGTAATCGAGAGTAAGATAAACGGTGTTGCCTTTTTCTCCCTCTATATATCGCGTGACCGAACCTTCGATTTCCCTTCCTACAAGGTCGGTTTCGGTAAGCGCGTAACCGTCCTTACCTTTAAGGTATTTATCGTAGTACGCTTCCACCCCCGACTGTCCCGTGCCGTCCACGTTGGTAAACCCCAAAACCTGCGTCATAAAATCGCCGTAAATATACTTTCTGTCTATATTTTGCGAAAAATAAACGCCGCTGACGTCGGAATCGATAATTTGTTCCATTTGCGACTTCGTTACCTTTTTCGCTACGGTGATTTCGCTTACTTTCGTGTTTAATTTTTCAAGGAGCTTTTCGCTGTTTATTCCTATTACGTTGCCTAATACCGAAGCGGTATATTCCTTATTCTTTACCGAAACGGGACGGGCATAAACCGTGTACAAAGCGGCTGTGTCGGCAAGTAGTTTGCCGTTTCTGTCCACGATATCGCCCCTTTCGCCCGTGACGGGAACGTCTCTCGTCCACTGATCGAGAGCTTTTACGGATAATCTTTTTCCGTCGATTACCTGAACGTAAACGAGTCTTGCGATAACTGCGACAAATAAAAAGGTTACTAACACCGTAATCGTCAGTAACCTTTTCCTTAGTCTGTAACGTGAATATTCTATTGTCTGTTCGTCCTCACTATTTATTAAGCGAGTCGCACAACTTGTCGAACCAATTCGTTTCTTCGGATTTTTCGTCCTCAACCGTCATCGCTCTTACCGTAGTGCCGTCGGCGGCGTTATCGTCGGACGAAGCGGCTCCCGCGCTTTGATTAAAAGAAATTCCGTCGAACATATTCGACTTTGCGGTCGTGTTGCTCACTATTAAAATAGATGCGAGAGCAATCATTAAAATTACATAAACTATCAAAATTATTTTTCCACCCTTGCGAAGTTTGAAACGGCTGTTCTTTTCTTCCTTTTCGGGAGCGTACGCAACCGTTACGCCGCCGTTGCCGCGTTTCATTTCGTAGTACTCTTCTTCTCTCATGACTTTATTTCGAGAAGGGGTGGTTCTTCTCAATTCGTTTATCAAATAGTTCTCGTAATCGTTGTCTATGCTACCGTTATTGGCATTTTTATCAGAGTTAGTACGGTCAGAATTCTTTCTGGCTAAAACGTATTTATCGTAGTTTGTCAAGTTTTTCATTTCGTCCTCCTATACTCTTTCTATAATTCTTAATTTTGCGCTTTCCGCTCTTTTGTTTACTTCCTTTTCCTTTTCTCCGAGAATCGGTTTCTTCGTGATTATTATCGCTTCTCTTCGTTTGTTGCACACGCACACGGGTAATTTCTTATCGCATACGCAGTCTTTTTCAAGTTCTATAAACGCGTGTTTTACTATCCTGTCTTCCAACGAGTGGAACGTAATCACGCACATCCTGCCGCCTTTTTTGAGCCTTAACGCCAGGTCGTAGATAAAATCCTGTAATCCTGCAAGCTCGTTGTTTACCTCTATTCTTATCGCCTGAAAGGTTTTTTTAGCGGGATTACCATGTTTGTACCTTTCTTTCGGCGGATAGGACTTCGATACGAGTTCGGCGAGTTCCGACGTGGTTTTTATCGGTTCTTTCTCCCTTGCCGCGATTATGTTTCTTACGATATTGCGGGCGTTGCTTTCTTCACCGTATTCGTAAAGAACTCTTAAAAGTTCTTTTTCCGAATATTTATTCACTACGTCGTACGCCGATAAACTTTGTTCTCTGTCCATTCTCATATCGAGCGGAGCGTCTTTTACGTAAGAAAAACCTCTTTCCGCCGTATCTATCTGGTAAGAGCTGACTCCGAGGTCAAGCAATATCCCGTCCAAATCTTTAATCTGCAAATCATCTAAATGAGCAATTATGTTTTTGTAATCGTCATGAACGTAGGTGATTTTATCGGCGTAATCGCTAAGTTTATCTTTCGCGTTTTCTATGGCGTCGGCGTCTTTATCGTTGGCGATAAGTCGACCGGTAGTTAGTCTTTCAAGTATCCCGCGGGTATGTCCGCCCCCGCCCAGCGTGCCGTCGAGATATATTCCGTCCGGCTTTATCGATAACCCGTCCATCACTTCGTCGTACAGTACGGGAACGTGAAAATACTCCATCTTATATCTTCAAGGTGTTTACGACTTCGGTCATGTCGATATTATCCAACGAGTATCTTGCGTCGTATACTTCTTCGCTCCATATTTCTATTCTGTCCATAACTCCGAGAAAGACCATTTTTTTTGAAATCTTAGCGACGGCTTTCAATTTCGGTTGAAGAATAAATCTCCCCTGTGCGTCGATTTCGGGGACTTGCACGGTAGAACTCAATTTACGGAGAGCTTCTTGCTTTTCTTTTTCATTGAGGAGCAGGTCTTGACTTATTTCATAATATTTTTCTTGAAAATCTTTCATGGGGACGACGAATAAGCAATCGTTGGTTCCGGCGTAAACGACGAAATCCTTACCGAGTTTTTCAAACATTTTCATCGGTATTCTCATTCTGCCTTTGTCGTCTAACGATAACCTTTGTTCGCCCGTACAGAAAAACATTACTTCACTCCTCTTTTTTATCGTAGTTATACTATAACACACTACCATTCCATTTGCAACCATTTTTTTCCACGTAATCAAAAAAATTTTATTTATTTTTTATTGATTATAAAAATAAGCCGTTTTTTGCTACTTTTCTCTGCTTTTTATAACTAAAATGCGTGGATGTTAATCCCTGTCCTAAATGGGTTCGGATAAAAAAATGTAGTGACCGCAACAAAAAAGCGACCGATAATCGGTCGCTTAAAAACTAAAAACAACTTAAACTGCTTAATCGTCGTACAAAAGAATCGGTTTGAAATTAAGAAAATCACAGCTCGTCAGGACGTATTCTATACCGTTTTTATTAACGACGGCGTTGGCTCGCGACACGTTGCCGTGTAGATGCCCGTACACTACTTTGTCCACGCGGTAATTTTTGATTAAGTCGGTAAAAGGCGAATCGTCGAAACGAGAATTAAAGGGCGGATAGTGGGTCATAAGGACGATTTTTTTGTCGTCGGAAATCGCCGTCGCGGCGTCCAAAGTAAGTTTGAGCCTGATAAGTTCTCTGTCGAATATTTTTTTATCGTCGGATTCCGTATCCCCCTCTTCGGGTACCGTCCATCCGCGCGTTCCGCAAAAAACGTAATCGCCCGATGCGATAGCGTTGTTCTGAATGAATTTTATGCTGCCTAAACCGAGAGCGTTGATTTTCGCGTAGCTCGACCACCAGTAATCGTGATTGCCTCGGATAATGAATTTAGTCCCCGGCAAAGCGTCCACCTCTTGCAAATCGGCGAGAGCCTGCGGAATATTCATTCCCCACGAGGTATCGCCGGCGGACAAAACCACGTCGTCGTCGGTAATTCGTTCGAGCCAACCGGAGCGGATTTTATCCCAGTGTCCTATCCAGTTGCTTCCGAAAATATCCATCGGCTTGTCTGTAGCCGACGAAAGATGCAAGTCGCTTATCGCAAAAACTCTCATATAAAAAATATACCATATTTTGTTCGTTCTGACAATTACTAATACAAAAAAGACTTTATGAGTGGTCAGATTGCGTTTATTTTTTGTGAAAGCAAGGCGTAGGCGTACTGCGTACGGTAGAGGATGCTTTCGCAAAAGCCGTAAAAAACTATAATTTATTATCCGTTTTTATTCGTATCGACTAAATCCTTTTTTGCAAATTTAGAAACGCTTGTTTTTTGCGGTGTAAAGAAACGTGATATGAACGCTCATAATAAAAAGACAGGCTCTTGCGAGCCTGTAATCTTTTCTTTTGTTTTTATTTTGCTTAGCGTGGGAACACGGGTGCGCTGAACACGCCTGAGCAAACGTCTTGCGTATATTCCTGGCAAGGCGGTAAAATCGGATAACCGTACGTCGGTATTACCAGTATTACGTCCGCCACGACTTTTGTAATAATGGTGACACAAGCATTAGTTGTTACTTCAGTACCCGAAACAAGCGAGTTCTGTAAGCCTACAATAACGACAGTCGATTCTACTCTCGGAGCGATTACTCCGTCGGTAGGCACTTTCAATACGATGTCCTGAGCGAACGTCATTGAAGATGTACCGGTGATTTGTGATCCCGCTGAATTTGTTGCTACAACCGTAACAGGAACGGTGAGTGTTAAGCTGACTCTCGAACAGGCGCTGCCTGCGAGAGGCGTAACGTTTAAGTCGCTTATTACGGCGTCGCCGGAGCTTTGTACACCGGTCACGGTATAACCCGTAGTATCGCCAGTAAACGTGACGTTAAGCGTAGTGCTTATACTCCGTTGTTGCATACAGGCGTCGAAGACTTTTTTGACCTCTATGCAAGTTTTTTCGCTCGTGTTATTGTTGGTACAACATATTGCGGGAGAAGTATAGTTTTTATTGTTACAAGCCATATCGTATCTCCCTTTTTTATATCTAATACATCTTATGACTTGTAACCGTCTTATGTTCTTATTCCTCCGATTTTTCCTCCGCAACCGGTTCGTAACTCAATATCTCGTCTATCCGCTTAAAAATAGCTTCGCCGCCCGTTTTGTCGAGAGAAGAACATACTATGACGTTGTCCACGCCTACCCCTATGTAATCGGCGATTTCTTTCTTCCTTTTCATTCCGGCGCTACGGCTCAACTTATCGGCTTTGGTCGCGATTATCGTAAAGGGTATGCGATAAAAATAAAGATACTTAAACATTTGCATATCGTCGGCGGTCGGGTCGTGTCGTATGTCGACGAGTACGAAAACGTTTTTTAATCTTTCGGAATTGCGAAAATATCCTTCGATAAGGTTGCCCCATTTCTGCTTTTCGGCGTCGCTCACTCTCGCGAAACCGTACCCCGGCAAATCGACAAGGTAGTATTCGCCTTTATTTATCGAAAAATAATTAAGCAACCGCGTTCTGCCCGGTTCTTTGGAAGTTTTCGCAAGTTTTTTGTTGTTGCAAATGAAGTTAATAAACGACGATTTACCCACGTTCGACTTGCCCGCCACGGCTATCTCCGGCGCGCCCGTATCCTTAAACTGCGTAGCATTTCCTACGCTTGTCACGAATTCTGCATTCTTAATCATATTATCCTTATAAGAAAGCGCCCCGTGAAAATCGCGGGGTGCTTCGATGTTTTTGCGTTTACGCTATCTCTTTTGCTTTTCGTATAACGTTCGGACTTGCGTTCTTGGTGACGCAGTCTTCTCCTACGATAACTTTTTCCACGTTCTTATCGGAAGGAATATCGTACATAATATCGAGCATAATCTTTTCGACTATCGACCTGAGTCTGCGCGCGCCCGTCTTCAACTTTATAGAACGTTGCGCAATGGCTCTCAACGCGCCGTCGGTGAATTCCAAATCGACGTCGTTAAGTCTGAGCATTTTTTTATACTGCTTGACAAGACTGTTCTTCGGTTCTGTAAGGATACGAACCAAATCGTCTTCGGTCAAAGGGTCGAGAGCCGCGACGATAGGCATTCTTCCCACGAATTCGGGGATTAAACCGTATTTAATAAGGTCGTCGGGCTGCAACTCGTGGATATTCTCGCTATAAGCGTTTTCTCTGTCTTTCAGCACGCCGCCGAAACCTAACGAGGAATTGTCTTTACGCTTGTCGACTACCTTTTCCAAACCTACGAAAGCTCCGCCGCAAATAAACAGAATATTAGTGGTATCGATAGGAATACATTCTTCCTGCGGATGCTTTCTGCCGCCGTGCGGAGGCACGTTTGCTACGGTGGATTCGATAATTTTCAGCAAGGCTTGCTGTACGCCTTCTCCGCTTACGTCGCGGGTTATGCTCACGTTTTCGGTTTTGCGACAGATTTTATCGATTTCGTCGATATACACTATACCCTTCTCCGCTTTCTTTACGTCGCCGTCGGCGGCTTGAATAAGTTTTAACAATATATTCTCCACGTCTTCGCCTACGTATCCCGCTTCGGTCAAAGTGGTAGCGTCGGCTACGCAAAACGGCACGTTAAGAATTTCGGCAAGAGTTTTTGCGAGCAAGGTTTTTCCGCTGCCCGTAGGTCCGAGCATAAGCACGTTGCTCTTTTCGAGTTTTACGTCGTTCTTGTCCTGATGAGAATTATCTCTTATTCTCTTATAGTGATTGTATACGGCTACCGACAAGATTTTTTTCGCGCTGTCCTGCCCTATTATGCTCTCGTCGAGTTTCGCTTTAATATCTTTCGGTGTCGGCAAATCGGCTGACTGTTCCGCTACGGTTTCTTCCGCAGGCACGCCCGAATCGTTCAATTCGTCAAGAACTTCTCCCGCGCGTTTTACGCAAAGATTGCAGATAGCCACGCCTTGCGGACCGGATATAAGAGTGACCCCGTCTTCGGCACCTCTGCCGCAAAATATGCATTTGTTGCTGTCTACGTCAATAGTGTTTATCATTCAATTACTCCTTACGCGTCTTAAATACTTTATCTATAAGACCGTATTCGCACGCTTCTTCCGCGTCCATATAAAAATCTCTTTCCACGTCGCGAGCTATCTTTTCGAGAGGCTGGTTAGTGTTTTCCGAAAGGATTTGGTTGAGTTTTGCACGTGTTTTCAAAATATTTTCCGCTACGATGGCTATTTCGCTCGCCTGCCCCTGTACTCCGCCGCTGGGCTGGTGAATCATAATTTCGCTGTTCGGCAAGGCGTAGCGTTTGCCTTTCGTGCCGGAACTCAGAAGGAAAGCTCCCATGCTTGCCGCAAGACCTATGCAAATCGTGCTGACGTCGCATTTTATATAGTTCATCGTGTCGAATATCGCCATACCCGCGGTAACCGAACCGCCGGGACTGTTAATATAAAGGCTTATATCTTTGGACGGATCTTTCGTTTCGAGATAAAGCATTTGCGCCACGATACTGCTGGCTACCTGATCGTTCACTTCGCCGCTCAAAAAGATAATTCTGTCTTCGAGCAAACGACTGTAAAGATCGTAAGTACGTTCTCCGCGGGCGTCTTTTTCTATTACGTAAGGTAAGGTCATATACTCCTCCTGATTTCCGTATTTATTGTTTATCCTTATTATAATGATTATTTTATTTCATTGTTATCCTTAAGGAATGCAAATAATTTGTCGATAACGAGTTTATTTGCGAGATAACTCATATACTGGGGGTTCTTTTCCTTCTCGTCGAGCTTATCGAATTCGGCGTTGAGTTCTTCCGGGGTGACTTCGATTTTTTCTTCTTTAAGAATAGCTTCGATTACGAGACGGCTCTTAATGTTCTTGACCGCTTCTTCGCGTTTTTCTTTCTTAATATCTTCGATGGTGGTACCGGTGTATTTAAGATAGTCTTCGAATTTAAGTCCGTACTGCGACATACTGTGTTCGAGTTCCTGAATTCTGTAATCGAGTTCTTCTTCTATCATACATTCGGGGATTTCGATTTCGGTATTCTTCACGATAGCGTCTATCATATCGTTTTCGAGCTTCGCTTCGGCGTTCTCTTCTTTCTTGGGCGCGAGTTCTTTTTTAATCTGCGCTTTCCATTCGGCGACGGTGTTGAGTTCGTCGTCGATATCTTTTACGAATTCGTCGTCGAGCACGGGAAGTTCTTTGCTGTGTATTTCGTGAACGGTAATCGCGAATACGGCTTCCTTACCCGCCAAATCCTCGGTGTAATCTTTCGGGAAAGTCACGGTAATATCCTTGCTTTCGCCCGCTTTCATACCGATAAGCTGATCTTCGAATCCGGGGATAAAAGCTCCGCTACCGATTTCGAGACGCTGTTTTTCGGCGGTACCGCCTTCGAATTTAACTCCGTCGATGCTTCCGCTGTAATCGAGTACGACGGTGTCGCCCTTTACTACTTCGCCTTCGGTCTTTTCGACAAGTCTGGCGCGATTATTGAGTTCTCTGTCAATAACAGCCTGAACCTCTTTTGCGGTCACTTTAGTGCTTTCTTTTTTGAAAGTAAGTCCTTTATATTGTCCGAGAGTGAATTCGGGTTTTACCGCGACGGTGATTACCGCTTTAAGTCCGTCTTCGCTCACCTCTTTAAGATCTACGTCGGGATCGCCTACCACTTCGAGATTATCGTTCTTGATAATTTCGGAATAGTGCTTGGACAAAGTTTCGTCGAGAGCGTCTTCGTAAAGGAATTCTTTTCCGAAACGGTTAATAAGTACGTTCATAGGAACTTTACCTTTTCTGAAACCTTCGAGAGAATATTTATATTTATTCTTCTCATAAGCCTGCTTCACGTCTTCCGCCCATTCTTCTTTGGTCACGTTAATAGCAATTTCCACTTTGGACTTGCTGAGTTTTTGAATTGAGTATTCCATTTATATTACCTCCGTGTGTTTTCCGTTTATTGTGTTTTTTCGTTCGTTTATTATATTCAAGCGTCGGATTTGCCGCGACAAACCGCAACGCTACCTCATTTAGGCTCTTTACCTAATGTAGTATGATACCATATAAAAAGTCGTTTTGCAATTTTTTAGACGATTATATATTGTTTTCGGCGGGCGTTTCCGTCTGCGACGGCATTTTTTTCTCAGCCGAAGCCTTGTGGTCGAAGTTTTGGTCTCCGCTTTCGCCGAAAGCCATTACGTCGCCCTGCAAATTAAACCTTATCTGCCCGCATTCTCCGTTTCTGTGTTTAGCTATCGTAAGAATAATCGGCGAGTGATTTCTGTCTTCTTCGATTTCTCTCGACAAAAACAATACTATATCGGCGTCCTGTTCTATCGCGCCCGATTCTCTGAGGTCGCTCAGCTGAACCGTCTTTTCTTTTCTTTGTTCCACGCTACGGGACATCTGACTCAGCAAAATGACGGGGCAATTCAGTTCCCTCGACATAACTTTCATCATACGGCTCATATTGGCTACTTCCTGCTGACGGTTCACTTCGCCGCCCTTTGAAGAAGTTCCGCTCGTCATGAGCTGTAAATAGTCGATTACTATAAGGTCTACGCGACCGTTATTGTGTTCGGCTCCGAGTCTTCTGCATTGGCTTATGATTTCCGCCGGGGTGACTATCGAGCTGTCGTTTATGTACACTTTAGAATTGGACAGCTTTTGCGTTACTTTCCAAAGTCTCGTGTCGCCGTCGCCTTTAAGCTGCGCCGTCTTTACGTCGTCCATAGGAACGCCGCCTATATTGCACATCATTCTCTGCGCGAGCTGCATAGCGGGCATTTCCAAAGAAAAAATAGCTATACATTTGTTTTCGTCTTGTTTTCTGTTGACGATATTGGCTACGATGTTAAGCGCGAACGCCGTTTTACCGACGGAAGGACGAGCCGCCAGAATGATAAGGTCGCCGTTTTGTAATCCGCCCGTAATTTTATCGTAAGTTCTGAAACCGGTGGAAATACCGCGGAAAGCGTTTTTGTCCTTTTTGAGTTTTTCGATACGCTCCATAACTTCAATGGTCGCCTTACTGACGTGAGTAAGTTCGTTGTGGCTCATATCTTTGGATATGTCGTAAATCACCTTTTCGGCGTAACGCACTACTTCGTCGGCGTCGGTGCTGTCGTAAGCCTTTTCTATGATGCTGTTGCAGCTCGTAATAACGGTACGCAAAACCATATCTCTGTAAATAAGTTTCGAATACTGTTGATAATTCGCTCCCGACGGCAGCAAAGTATTGAGCGTGGTGAGGTAAGTAAGCGTGTTTTCGTCCGCCGTCCCCGACTTCTCCATATAGTCGTAAACGGTGATTATGTCTATCGGCGTATCGCTGTTAAAAAGCGCGCACATCGCGTCGTAAATCTTTCTGTTTTTCAAATTATAAAAACATTCCGATTCCAGTTTCCCGACGAGATTGCGGACGGCGTTGCCGTCTATTAACAAACAGCACAAAACCGACTGTTCCGCTTCGAAATTGTTCGGAAAAACTTTAAGTTTTTTTCCGTCGTTTGCTACGGGTTTATCTGCCATTCGTTCCCTCCTTTTTCTTTCGTTTCGTAATGGCTATCGCAAGCGGCGCGGCTATCACGGGGACGGCGACTATTACCGCTATCAGATAGAAAGCCCACGAATTCGGGCTGTGTTGCGTAAAATGTATTTCTCTGTCCTTTGTGCTCGGCGTCATATCGAACCTGTGAACGTAGAGTTTTTTATTGCGATTGTACGTCACCTGGTCGGCGTCGGTGGAAATAATCTTGTACGGCGTACCGTAGAAGTACGACAGTTTTATTTTTTCCTTTTCGGCTCCGAGAGCCAGACACTTTTCGTAAATCAGGTTCAAAAGATTGCCCTCGTTTTCAACCGATGAAAACGCCGTGACTGTGGAAGAATAGTAATCGTTGTAGAAAAACCCTTTTTTTACGTTAGCGGAAGACTCGTTGCTTTCGTATCCGTTTCTTCCCGTAGCGATATAGTAATCCGTCGTGCTTTCGAACGTCATGCTCGCGAGCAGTTGCCCGTTGTGTTCGTCGCAGTCTATAGTGTATCCCATCGCCGTAAAGGCTTTTTCCAACTCCCCGAACATTTGAGGATAGCGATACACGCAGTCCTCCACAGCGCCCGCTCTCGCGAGAAAATCCTTGTCAAGGGTGACTTCGAAGGCAATATATATACCGGAATTACTGAGGGTCTGACTGTAATACCCTATTTCCGCGTCGTAGCCTCTAAGGTCGTAACCTATATCTTTAAGTTCGTCCAGACCGAACAGTTCCGGCATATCGGTATCCGTATCCGTATCCGCATACGCGGTAAAGTCGGAAAAACAAACGGACGCCGCGACGACTAATATCGTCGCGACGGCAAAAACGATAACTAACGGGATTTTCCTTTTTAAGGTCAAAATAACTCCTTTATTACTTTCTTGCTTTTATAAGAGCGGTTAGTTCGGTAAGAGCTTCGCCGAAGTCTTTCATAGCGTTTTCGTACGGAACCTTAGTCGTAAGATCGAGGTCGACGAGAGAAAGTATTTCCATAGGATACATACTACTCCCCGAGCTTAAAAACATCTTATATTTATCGACGAATTTGTTATCTTTGAGAATAGCGGCGGCGATGTTTATAGCGCAGGTAATTCCCGTTGCGTATTTATAAACGTAGAAGTCGGTGTAAAAATGAGGTATTCTCGCCCATTCGTATCCGATACACTTGTCGCTTATTACGGAATCGCCGTAGTATTGTCTGTTAAGATTACGATAAAATTCGGTCATCTTTTCGGCGGAGAGAGCTTCGCCGCTTTCGATTACGCCGTGAGAGAACTTCTCGAACTCGGCAAACATAGTCTGACGGAACAGAGTCGTTCTTATCATATCGACGTAGTAAGAGAGAAGATAAATTCTGTCTTCGCCTTCCGCGGTCTTCAAAAGATGTTTTATAAGCAAAACTTCATTGACCGTGCTTGCTATTTCGGCTACGAAAATAACGTAATCGGCTTTTTCGTAACACTGAGCCTTGTTGCTGTAATAACTGTGCATAGCGTGTCCCATTTCGTGCGCTATGGTGAACACGTCGTGAATAGTTCCTTTATGATTAAGCAAGACGTACGGGTGAGTGCCGTAAGCGCTCCAGGAATATGCTCCGCTGCGTTTGTTGGCGGTTTCTTCCACGTCTATCCAGCCTTCGCTCTTCGCGCTTCTCAATACCTTGCCGTATTCTTCCCCTAAAGGTTTCAACGCTTCGCAAACGATTTCGTAGGCTTCGTCGTAATCGGTAAGAGTATCTCTGTCTTTTACTATCGGCATATACACGTCGTACATGTGCATTTCTTTAAGCTTCAACGCTCTCTTACGCAAAGCCATATATTTGTGCATCAGCGGAGTGTATTTCTTGACGGTTTTCAAAAGGTTGTCGTAAACCTTGACGGGAATATTCTCTCCGTAAAGAGCCGCTTCGAGACAGGATTTATATTTTCTCGCTTTCGCTTTGAAATAGTTCTGTTTAACGTTGCCGGCGTAGTTGGCGGCGATGGTGTTTATATAGGAAATAAAACCGTTGTAGTAGGTTTCGTACGCCTGTCTTCTTATCTCTCCGTCGGGATTTTGCATAAGAACGGAATAAAGTCCGTGAGTAAGTTTTACTTTTTCTCCGTCGATTTCTATCTCACC
>CACXFJ010000026.1 GCA_902766965.1 uncultured Eubacteriales bacterium
ATCCTTAATCGGAGTGAAAATCTTTTTCAGATAAACATCTATTACGTCGAGAAGAATATCCTTTTTGTTGTTGAAATATCCGTAGATTATTCCGGTGGAAACCCCCGCGCGCTCGGCTATGTCTTTCGTGTTGACGTTATGATATCCCGCCTCGGAAAACAGTTCGTACGCGGCGGACAAAATTTTGTTCTTCGTTTCTATGGAGCGTTTTTGTTGCGGTTGTCTTACGTCGGGCATTATTCCTCCGCGCTTTGCCGTAAAGAAAAAACGGGTTTCGCGCCGTGATTTTTCGGTTCGGTTTATCGCAAACCGAACTCATATCCTTATTATATATCAAAAAAATATTTTTGCAAAACCTATTTCCGAAAATTTGAAAATAATGTGAAACAAATTTCATATTTTGCTTGACAAGGGTTTCTGCGGTGAATATAATAAATTTGAAATGTGAAAAGTGTTTCATATTTTTAATACGCAGAGAAAATTTGAGAGGTGAAAGATGCCGTTAGTGATGGCGCCGGAAGGCAAGTCGGTAAGAGTAATAAAGATTTTGACCGACGATAAGTTGAAGAAACATTTGGAAAGTTTGGGAATCACGGTTGATTCGGAGGTGACGGTTTTATCGTCGAGCGGCGGGAGCGTAATATGTCTCGTTAAGGACGGAAGACTTGCTCTCGATAAAAATATGGCAATGAAAATTTTAGTAGCATAAAAAATTAAGGAGGCAGAAAAATGAAAGGACTCGACAAATTCGAGATAGGCGAAAGCGGAGTAGTCAAATCGGTCGGCGGCGACGGGAAGATAAGACGTCGTCTTTTCGATATGGGCGTAACTCCCGGAGCAAAGATTTACATGCGTAAACGCGCTCCTCTCGGCGACCCCATCGAAGTTACTATAAGGGGGTATGAACTGACTTTGAGAAAAACTGAAGCGGAAGTTGTAACAATGGAGGAAGATAAATGAAATATTTTGCATTAGCAGGGAACCCGAACTGCGGTAAAACCACGTTATTCAACAGTCTTACGGGTTCTACCGCTCACGTAGGCAACTGGCCCGGCGTAACGGTAGATAAGAGAGACGGCGTTTACAAAAAATGCGCCGAACCTATAAGTATCGTGGACTTGCCCGGTATTTATTCTTTGTCGCCGTACACGCCGGAAGAAGTAATCGCCCGTAACTATATTCTGGACGAAAAACCCGATTGCGTAATAAACATCGTCGACGCAACCAACCTCGAACGTAACCTTTATCTCACCACGCAGATTTTGGAAATGGACGTTCCCGTCGTAATCGCCCTCAACATGATGGACGTACTCGACAAAGCGGGAGACAAACTCGACGAAAAAGAGTTGGAAAAACGTTTGGGCGTACCCGTCGTTAAGATTTCCGCTCTTAAAGAAGTGGGTCTTGCCGACCTTATGAACAAGGCGTACAACGAATGCAAGAAGAAGAGAGAAGGCACTACCGTTTTAAGCGACAGCGCGTTGGCTCACCTTATCGGCGACGTAAAAATCGCTCTTAAAGGAAACGGCGTAGCCAACCCCTTGTTCCACGCGGTCAAGCTCGTCGAAGGCGACGAAATCGAAGTGGGTATGCACAAAGACGTCGTCGGTATGGTAGACGAATTCAAGAAGACGTTCGACGACGAAGTATTCGGCGGCGACTTCGAAGCTCTCGTAGCCGACGGAAGATATAAATACATATCCAAACACTTCGCTCCCGTACTTAAAAAGCACAGCGAAGGAGCGCAAGTCATCACAAAGTCCGATAAGGCGGATAAAGTTCTTACGCATAAGATTTGGGGTATCCCCATCTTTATCGTAATAATGTTCTTTATTTTCCACTTTACTTTCTCGGAAAACCTTTTCTATCTTAACGGATTTACCGAATCGCAAGCCTGGATGCCTTCGCTGGAAGACTTAGGCTACAATATGGATAACTTCGGCGTAAAACTTCTCGCTTGTATTTACGACGGAACGCTATATTCGCCGGGCGTCGTAATAAATAACGTTTGGAACAATATTATAGTAGGCGAATTGTTCGGACTTATTCAGGGCGCTATCGGAGGCAGCGGCGCGGCTCCTTGGGTAGTAGGGCTTATAAACGACGGTATCATCGAAGGTATAGGAGCGGTTCTTTCCTTCTTGCCCCCGATTCTCGTTCTGTTCCTGTTCTTCTCCATTTTGGAAGACTCCGGATATATGGCTCGTATAGCCTTTATTCTTGACAGAATGTTCAGAAAGTTCGGCTTGAGCGGAAGGTCCTTCCTGCCGATGATAATGGGCTTCGGCTGTTCCGTCCCCGCAATGATTAACACTCGTACGCTTGCCGACGAAAAAGAACGTACCGCTACGATAAGAGTTATTCCTTTCTTCTCTTGCGGAGCTAAACTTCCTATCCTTACCGCAGTGAGCGGAGCAATCGTCGCTTACTTCGGAATAGGCGACGCAGGTATCATTACGTTCTGTATGTACTTGCTCGGTATCGTGACCGCAATAGTCACCGTACTCCTTATGAGAAATACCAGCCTGAAAGGCGAAACTCCTCCTTTCATTATGGAACTTCCCGCTTACCACGCTCCGCAGTTCAAGAATCTGATGGCGCACTTGTGGGACAAGACGAAGCACTTCGTAAAGAAAGCGTTCACGATAATCTTACTCTCCACCGTGCTTATCTGGGTACTCACCCATTTCAGCTTCGATTGGAGATTGTTAGCCGACGAAGAAATCAACGAAAGTATTCTTGCCGGCATAGCAAAACTCGTACAACCCTTATTCACTCCCTTGGGATTCGGCAGTCAGCTCGGTAAATACGGTTGGGTATTCGCGGTAGCCGCGGTAGCGGGACTTATCGCAAAAGAAAACGTCATCGCCACTTTCTCCACCTTGGCAGCCTGCTTGGTAGCGGCAGTCAATATCGACTTCGGCGGACTCGATATTATGGCGGAAGAAGGCGTGGACGCGGTTCAGGCTATGATAATAGCGACCGGCATCACCCCCGCGGCTCTTATAGCTTTCATTGCCTTCAATATGACCACTATCCCGTGTTTCGCGGCGGTAGGTACGGCTAAGGCTGAATTACAGGATAAGAAACGCTTCAACGGAACCCTTATCTTCTGGATTTTGTCTTCTTATATCGTAGCCGCTATGGTCTATACCATCGGCAGCTGGTGGTGGACGCTCTTCATCTGGCTCGTGGTAATAGCCGCGGTCGTAGCTTACATCGTTCTTAAAAACAAAGGTAAACTCGTATTCAAGTTCCCGGTAAAAAAAGACGGTAAAAAGGCTCTCACCGTTCAGACCTGCGCTACCTGCGAAGGGTGCGAACACGAAGGCGAATGTTCTTCCGCTAAAAAGGAAGAAGAAAACGAATAAGGTGCGGTCAAAATCACTACCTTTAGCCACTCCATAAATCAAATAGCATTTAAGTGATAACTCTCTGCAATAAAAAGCGGAACGGCGAATTTATTTCGCCGTTCCGTTTTTTCTTAGGAGCAAATATATTTTTACGCTCCGGGTTTATATGTCAAAGACGAGTTCGTTGTAGATTATTATTTTTTCGCCGCCCTTCAAGGGTAAGGACAGTTCGGGATTAAGACGGAAGACGGTGTCTTCGTCGGTATTGAGGGCTTTCGACACGTCCCATATAGTTTCGCCCGGCTTTACGATATACAGGCTTATGGCGTATTCCGCAGCGGGTTTTTCCGCGCCAGTTTCGATGGAAGAAACGAGTTTTATTTCGTGTTTGTTCACGCCGCGTACCGATACGCAGATTTCGGCGACTACTTCGATTTCGGTCGCGCTTCTTATTCTCGCGGACAAAGAAGTTATTTTTACGTCGGGAAGAAAAGTGTCGCGGCAGTCGTAGTCGGACGTGACGGCAGTCGAGAAAGGAACGACGCATTTTTCCGTCTTCAAGCCGCTTTCGTCGGTGAAAAGAACGACGGAAGTAATAAGACCTTCCACCTTTAATCCGCCGTCGACGGACGCCGATACGTCGCTTATATACGGAGCGTTCACGCAGAGGACTTCTTCTATTACGTTTTCGCTCTTCACGGTAGCGGAACATTTATCTCTGACCGAACGGAAACAGGAACAGGTATTGACTACGTTTATTGCTTCTTCTACCATAAGTTCGTTTGCGGTGGAGTAACAGTCTGTTATGCCGTCGATTTCGCATTTTTCGCCCACGGCGTAGATGAATTTTACGTCCACGTCGGTGATAAATACCCGCTCGTCGGTTTCGGTGACGGTGAGGTCGGTTCTCGTCACTTTAGGATATACGTCTATTACGCTATCGGCGGTTACCGATTCGGAATTTATTTCCGTAGTGAAAGGAGAAGTAAAAGTTTGGGTAACGAAAATGCCGCTGTCGGATACCGCAATTATTCTTGTGATGACGTCGCCGTCGAGTTGGAACGTGCCTGCCGCCGGATATACGTTGTTGACGACGACTACCGTAGAACAGTCCAATATTTTCTTAATGGGCAGACGAGCTTCGTTGCTGTTGGTTAGGGTGACGGAATATTCTTCCACGCTCGCCACGTTCTCGATGTCGTACTTTCCGGTGCGGCAGAAGACGGATTCTTTCGGCTCGGTAAGGAAGTTAAGTTCGTTCGTCTTTAAGTACCAACCCGTTATTTCGAGTTCCGCGGTGGCTCTTCCGCCCTCCTTTTCTACGTAGGAACAGTCTGCCACGTTTACGCAGACTACGCTTTTTACCGCAGGAGAAAGGTTTTCGTCGGTCACCGACGCGACGCTTTCCGCTCGACGCACGGTGAGTTCGTATTCTCCGTCTTCGCCGCAAGTCACCACTCTGAAAGAAGTGACTAAAGATATTCTTAATTCCTTGTTAAGTGCTTCCGTGCTTTTTACTTCGCTTACCGCGTTGACGCAAACGATACGCCCTTCGACGTCAAGGTCGCAGACCACCGTGTTTTTTACGATAGGCAAAAGCTCCTTTGAATTGGAATTGACCGTCTTGTTCATATAACCCCCATTAAAAAATTTCATATTAAACGATATTATCGAAAGTTCCGATGTATGACTAAAAAAACAAAAAAGAGGGAAGAATAGGGGGTATGAGAGAAATATCGCAAGACGTGGACTACACTAAAGCGTTGATAAAGAAAATTACGGGTGTAAATATAAAAATAAAAGTAAATAGAGGCAGGAATAAAACCGAACTTTTAAGCGGTATGGTGGAAAACACTTACCCGAAAATCTTTACTTTCCGCAGTCCGAACGGAGAGCTGAACAGCTTTTCGTACGCGGATATTTTGAGTAACAATATAAGATTTTTGAAGTAAGTCCGCTTTGTGGCGTGAATTTCCACTGCGTGGAGGTTTGCCCTAACGGGCGTTAAACGAATTTCGGCTTACGCCGAGCGAATTTACCGCTTTGCGGTAGCGAATTTCACGGCGACGCCGTGAGCGAATTTCCGAGGCAAGCTCGGAGCTGTCGATAAAAGCTAAAGAGAGGATAGGATATTACGTTCTATCCTTTTTTATTTACAAGAAGTAGTTACTTACTTTCTTTTCGGTGTGAAAAGAAA
>CACXFJ010000027.1 GCA_902766965.1 uncultured Eubacteriales bacterium
AAAGTTCCCGGTACGGTAGCTCCGCAGTCTTTGTTTATTTCCTTTCCGTCCGTGTCGGTAAAGTATGCGTCGACTTCCGCGCCCGCTTCCCTGAAAATTTCGGGTGCAATAACGCTCGTGGCTCCGTTCGCCGCGTCGAGAGCTATTTTTACTCCTTTAAGTCGTACGGGATTGACCTTTTTCATAAGGTAATCTATATATTCTTTTCCGCCGTCGCAGACTTTTTTTATCTTGCCGTCGCCGACGTACTCCGCTTTTTCTTCTCCGTCTATATAATCTTCCACTTCGAGTTCGATTTCTTCCGAAACCTTGTTCCCCTCGGCGGAAAACAACTTTACGCCGTTGTATTCGGGCGGATTATGGCTCGCGGACAACATTATTCCGTAGTCGCAACCGTGTTTTTTCGTAAGGAACGCAAGCACGGGCGTGGGTACCATTCCGGCGATAAGCACGGTTTTGCCGCAGTCGGACAAAACTTTCGCCATCGTTTTTTCTATCCGCAATCCGCTTTCTCTCGGGTCGCGACCGATAATAACCTTTTCGCAGCGGGGCAAACGCGCTATTCCTTCCGATATTCTCGTAAGGTATTCTTCGGTAAATATATTTTCTTTACAACGGATTCCGTCGGTTCCGAAATGTTTCATTTTTTCTCCTAAACTCTCGCGTTCTTGTTATTGTGTTCCTTTCTGTATTCGCTCGGAACCAACTCGAACAGATATTTTTCGGTAAGAATTTTGTCGCCTTTTTCGCTCGCTTCTTTAAGCTCGGCAAGTTTTTCGGCGAGATATTCCCCGTTTACGTCGGATAATCTGCAAATAAATATATCCTTGTGCGTGGTTTTGTCTACGTTCTCGTTGCCGTATTGCAACTCTTCGAAAAGTTTTTCGCCGGGGCGTAAACCGGTTATTTTTATCTCTATATCCTTACCGGGTATCTGTCCGGACATACGGATAAGGTCTTTCGCCAAATCGTAAATATAGACGGGCTGTCCCATATCGAGAACGAACACTTCGCCGCCGTTTGCCAAAGCTCCCGCCTGCAAAACAAGCCTTACCGCTTCGGGTATAGTCATAAAATAACGTTTCATTTCTCTGTCGGTCACCGTTACGGGGCCGCCTTCGTTAATCTGCCTAATAAAGGTGGGTATTACGCTTCCGGAGCTTCCGAGTACGTTGCCGAAACGGACCGCCGCAAGCTGCGTGGTCGAAGTCTTCGACGCGTTCTGTAAACAAAGTTCAGCCGCTCTTTTCGTCGCTCCCATTACGTTGGCGGGGTTAATCGCCTTATCCGTGGAGATTAAAATAAATTTCTTTACTCCGCTTTCGTTGCATTGATCTATTACGTTCTTCGTGCCGAACACGTTATTCTTTACGCTTTCGTCGGCGGATATTTCCATCATAGGAACGTGTTTGTACGCCGCCGCGTGGAACACTACGTCCGGTTTGTACGTTTCCATAACCTCTCTGAGTTTCTGTCTGTCGCGTACCGAACCTATTTCCAAAACGTATCTGTTTCTGTCGTAAGTCTTTTTCAATTCTTCGTTGAAGTCGAACATTCCGTTTTCGTGGCGTTCGAAAATGACGAGCAGTTTGCACCCGTAGTGCAGTACCTGTCGGCACAGTTCGCTTCCTATACTGCCCGCGCCGCCGGTGACCATTACTACCTTATCTTTAATAAACGCGTCGATGAGTTTCTTATCCATAGTATGTTCGTCGCGGTGGAGAAGATCCTCGATTTTTATATTTCTTATGCTGATCGTGTCGGAATTGAGTTCGCTGTTGGCGTCCTTTATTCCTGTCGCTATCATTATTCTTACGTCGTATTTCTTTATGTAGTCGAATATGGAGCGGAGCTGTGCTCTCGTCACTTCGGTGATGGCTATCGCTATTACGTCGGCGTCGAATTCCTTAATTACTCTCTCTATCTCCTCTCTGCCCCCCTCGACGGAGATATTGCTTACTATTTCTCCTTTTTTCTCTTCGTCGTCGTCTATTATCGCGACGGGAACGTAACCGTCTTTCGGGTTCTCCAAAAATCTCTTTATGAGAGACGCGCCGGTATACCCCGCGCCGTAGACTATTACTCTGTGGATTTTATCGGAAGAATAAGCGTCCTTTAAATGTATTTTATGTTTCAGCGCGACCACTATGCGAATAATCAGCCTGTATAACGCGCCTATCGCGAAAAATCCGAAATACGTACAGACGATAACGAGTAAATGAACGTTGAATTCCGTAATTTTATGTCCGGAAGGATCTATCGCGACAACGTCTCCGACGAATGTAAACAGCCCTCTGTACAAAATACCGAAAGCGAGACTTATCACTCCCACCACGATAAGGCGAAGCAATTCCATCACGCCGGCATATTTCCATACGATACGGTAAATGTTGGCAAAATACATAATAAGTATAGTCGTGATAAGACACGGTATCCCGACTACGAGGGTACGCCAGTAATTTACCTTAAAATCAACGCCCTTGTTCATTCCGTCGAGCCAATAAACGAGACTCAATAACCCGATAAACAGCACTACGTCGATTATTATTTCTACGTAGTTGACTTTCCTTCTGTCCGCAAAAAACTTTTTCGTTCTTTCGTTAAGAGTTCTTTTTGTCATAATAACTTTCCTTTTCCTATCTTTAATAAATAAGCGGTTTTACCGCTTCGTATATTTTCTCGGCGGCTTCCTTGCAAAACCTGCCGTAATCTTCGGGCGCGCGACCGTCTCCGCAATCGGATACGCATCTTACGCAAACGTACTTCTTCCCCGCGACGTAGGCGCATTGAGCCACCGCTCCGCTCTCCATATCGCAGGCTATCGCGTTAAACAAACTTATTATCTCTTCCTTCCTTTCGTGCGACGCGACGAACTGCTCTCCGCTCGCACAAATACCTTCCTTGCATTCGCAGGAAGATTTAATGACTTCGCTCGCTTCCTTATCGGTCGGAAAAACTATCATATTGACCGTGCTTACAAGCCCTTTCGGATCTCCTATCGGAGAAGTGTCCACGTCGTGCTGTACGCACCCCGTCGCCACAATAACGTCGAGAATTTTCACTTCGGGCAAATCCGCTCTCTCCGCAGACGAAAGCCCGCCGCTTACGCCGCAGTTAAGTATGACGTCGGGAGAAAAACGGTCTATTAAAAGAGTGGTCGAGTAAGCCGCGTTCACCTTGCCTATTCCGCACGCCACGAGTACCGCGTCCGCCCCGGCAAGTTTATAGAACCGCTTTCCGCAAATCTCGGTTTCGCTCTCAACCCCGTTTCTTAAAAACGGCGCCGCCTCGGTAGGCATCGCCACTACTATTCCTATCATAAAAATTTCCTTTTACAATATTTTACAATTTTTTACTCTATAAATAATATCATAATGAAACGAATTTCGTCAATGAATTGTTTCACCACGCCTCGCCTTTTGCCGTGAAACGTGCCTTTTCTATCAAAAACCACAATTTTAGAGCAACCGCATATTTCGATATTTTTCAAAATTACCGGAATATTAAACAAAAAGCGTTTCCGCCGTGGGCGGAGTTAATTGCCCTTACGGGCGTGAATTGCCAAAATCTAAGATTTCGGCGTTATGGATATAAAGTATATGACGGAATAGGCGTGCGTTCTATTCCGTTTTTATCTGTATATAGGGTTTTGTATATCCCGCCCACCCACCCT
>CACXFJ010000028.1 GCA_902766965.1 uncultured Eubacteriales bacterium
ATCGTCATTTAGGTTACGTGCAAGTATTACGCTGTGTTTTTAGGCTAAGACAAGACGCGGTCGGAAGCTAATATAAATATATTAGCGGCGGACGGAACGAAGTATTAGTCAAAAACACAGTGTAAGACCAAGGTTCGTATTATTCTCGGCTGGCACTCGGAAGCAAGGCTGTCCGCCTTGCTTTTTTATTGCGAATTTTGTCTTTGCAGAAACACGAGGCACAAAACAACTTAAAGATATTTTATACCTTTTAGGGTATAATTTATATGTCAATAATTTATTTTATACCCTTTGGGGTATATTTTTTAATCAAATGCTCGACACTATACCCGTTATAGTGTATAATCAACTTATTATGAATGAAATTGCTACGTTTATCAAACAAGAAAGAAAAAAGGCTAAACTCACGCAAGAGGAATTTGCTATTCGGTCGGGGCTCGGTCTCCGATTCATACGAGAGTTGGAACAGGGTAAAGAATCCGTCCGAATGGACAAAGTAAATCAGGCGCTTGCTATGTTCGGCGCGATTGCGGTCCCGGGTAAGTTATCGGCGGATACAAAGGAGAATAACTAATGGAATCAAATTTTCGTAGCGCTAAAATTTACGTTTGCGACCGTTTTGCAGGGACTCTTTCCGAAACCGATTCAGGGTATACTTTCGTTTACGACGCGGAATATCTTGCCGATTCGTCCTCGAAACCGGTTAGTTTGACCCTTCCGAAAAGAGCCGAGGCTTATGCGTCGAATACGCTTTTCCCGTTTTTTGACGGGCTGATTCCCGAGGGCTGGCTTTTGAACATGGTCACGCATAATTGGAAACTCAACGAAAGAGACCGTTTCGGCTTGCTTCTCGTCGCTTGCGTAGACTGCATCGGCGCGGTTTCTGTAAGGGAGGTAATCGAATGATTTGTCTTTGTTGCGGGAAACCGATAAAAGAAACCGCAAAAGCGGAAGAACTAAAAAACTGTTGGCACAATGCCTGTGTAAAACGCTTTTTCGGGACAAAAGAATTGCCGGAACTTAACCTTTCTGCCGAAACTATTGAAAGCATCGCAAACGAATGTACAAGAAAAGGCTTTACGGTGCCCGGTGTGCAAAAAAAGCTGTCGCTTCATTTATCGCGCGAAAAGAACGGAAAAGAGCGTTTGACTCTTGTCGGTTACCCGGCAGGATACATATTAAAACCGCAAACTTCCGATTTCCCCGCACTGCCAGAAGCGGAATATCTCGTTATGCAGATGGCAAAAATCACGGGAATCAAAACAGTGCCTTTCGCTCTTGTCCGTCTATCCGAAACGGGGGAATTCGCCTATATTACGAAACGTATCGACCGTGCGATAAACGGCGAGAAGATAGCGATGGAAGATTTCTGTCAGCTTGACCTAAAATTAACTGCCGATAAATATAAAAGTTCCTACGAACGTTGCGGAAAAATCGTAAAAAAATATTCCGAAAACACGGTACTCGATATGACCGAACTCTTTCTGAGAATAGTCTTTTCTTTCGTCGTCGGCAACTCGGATATGCACCTTAAAAACTTTTCTCTTATAGAAACGTCGGCGGGCAGTAATAAGTACAGACAGTCGGAAGCATACGATATGCTCCCCGTCAACGTTATTTTGCCTGCCGATAAGGACCAAACGGCGCTAACGCTTAACGGCAAAAACCGCAATCTTCGCCACAACGATTTTCTTGCCTTGGCGGATAGTTTCGACCTTAACCGTAAATCCGCCGAAAAAATGATAGCCGAAATCGTATCAATTAAAAATACGTATCTCACGCTTTGCTTGAATTCTTTCTTGCCGAAAAACTATAAAGAATCGCTTTGTGAGCTTATCAAAACGCGCATAGAAACGGTAAAGTGAAGTTGCCTGACGGCAATAAGATTTGGAGAAGAAGCGAAAGTCAAGTATAAATAATTAGAAAAGGATAGGATTTTGATGTTCTATCCTTTTTTATTTACAAGAAGTAGTTACTTACTTTCTTTTCGGTGTGAAAAGAAAGTAGCAAAGAAACACACGAGCCGCAA
>CACXFJ010000029.1 GCA_902766965.1 uncultured Eubacteriales bacterium
TGGAAACCGACTTTCTCCGACACGGTAGTAAATCTCTATGCCGAATGGGAAATACGTAAGTTTACGTTGATTTACGATATAGCGGTAGGGGAAGTTACTTCCTATCAGGTAAGCTATGACGACAACTATACATTGGGAATTCCGGTCAAAACGGGATACGTATTCAAAGGGTGGGCGTTAGACCCCGACGGTACGATAATGCTTACGAACCCGGAAGGCAAGAGCCTGTTAAGATGGGAATATACCGATAGCGATGAAGTGAATATTTATTCTATATGGGAAGCCACTTACGTTGCGGTTAATCTTTATTTTGCGGAAAATACTTTATTCAAGACCGTTACGGTAAAGTTCGGAGAGTCGTTCTCTTTCCCGTACGAAGGAATAAGCGACGAAAGCTGGGCGCAGAAAAAGAATATTTTCTGCGGTTGGTACGCAAAGACCGCGGAAGGGAATAAACGTTACACGGACGAAAACGGCGACGGACTGTTTAACTGGGAAGACGGGCAGGCGACCGACTTGTACGCGCTGTGGCCGATAGAAATTCGTTCGGAAGAAGAATTGCACGGTCTCGCCGATTTTTCCTCGTCGGTAATTTTGCAAAACGATATAGTAGTGACTAAACCCATCGGCAGCGGCGAAAAGCCTTTCGAAGGGATTTTTATAGGCAACGGATATAAGATTACTTTCAACTATACCGTATCCGCAGATACGGTATCGGACGGTTTTATAGGTTTGTTCGCCCGTAACGCAGGCACGATTAAAGATTTGGTCGCGGAAATAAAAATTACCGTCGAAGCCACGGATAACGTCAACTCCGAGCATCTTTATATAGGCGCGTTGACGGGGCTTAACGAAGGTAAGATAATAAATTCTACCGTAAACGGCGTGGATCTGACAGCCGAGATAGACGTAAACGTAACCAAGACCGTAACCAAGGCGTATGTAGGCGGTTACGCGGGGAAGAATGCAGGGGGCGAGATTAAGAACATAAGCGTAAACTTACTGTCTTTTTCCGTGAAAGTAAACGGCGAAAAATTCAACCCGTCTACGCATGCGGAGAAATATATTTGCGGAACGGTAGTAGGTTCTTTCGACGGCGGACGGATAGGAACCGCCGCGGACGATCCCGATAAGGATAATATCAACGAATCCTTCAATTACTACTATACCGAAGACGACGACGCGTTCAAGGATATACCTTGCGGAGAAAACCTTTCGGGAACAACTATAAATATAGGAGTATCCGCTTCTAAAAAGAGTATATAATTATAAAGTAAAGAGGCGAAAACAGTTTACACGGCAAGGAAACTGTGCTATTATATTTAAGTCAAAAAATACCTTGGACAAGGCTGTTGCCGTAACCTTATAAAAAAACGACGACGCAGACTTTGTTAAAGGCGAACTAATATTCATTAACGGAGGTAAAAAACAATGAATGAAATGACCAAAGCCGAACTCATGGCTAAATTTGCTCGTACCGAAGGCGACACCGGTTCGCCCGAAGTTCAAATCGCTTTACTTACTCAGAGAATCGCGTCTCTTAACGCACATCTCGAAGCTCATCCGAAGGACCACCACTCCCGCAGAGGTTTGCTTAAAATGATAGGTAAAAGACGTAACCTTCTCGGATATTTGAAGAAAAAAGATATCGAACGTTACAGAGCAATCATTGCCGAATTGAATTTGAGAAAGTAATTGAGAAAAATGAGGTTGCTTCCCATCGAAGTAACCTCATTTTTACTATTTGCTTTCGGCAAGAAAATTATTTAAGGGTTACTATAACAAATTTATATATAAATTAGTTCGTCGGGTGACGGACAAACAAGGAGGCTAAATGAAAGAAAGCAGAATTTTTACCACTACTATCGGTGGTAGAGAGGTCAGCGTCGAAATCGGCGGATACTGCTCTCACAGCAACGGCGAATGTTTAATTCGTTGCGGAGACACCGTCGTTTTGACCAACGTTACGATGGCAAAAGCTCCGAGAGAAGGTATTGACTTTTTCCCTTTAGGAGTAGATTTTGAAGAAAAAATGTACGCTGTGGGCAAAATCCCCGGCGGTTTTAAGAAGAGAGAAGGACGTCCGTCCGATAAGGCTATACTTACGAGCCGTCTTATCGACAGACCTATACGTCCGCTTTTCCCGAAAGGATTATTTAACGACGTAGCGGTAGTAGCTACCGCGCTCAGCGTGGATACCAACATTCCGCCCGAAGTATTCGGTATGCTCGGAAGCAGTATCGCTCTTACCGTATCCGATATTCCGTGGAACGGACCTACGGGTTCCGTAATGGTAGGTTTGGTCGACGGCGAATACGTTATAAACCCCGACGCCGAACAACGTGAAAAGAGCAGACTTAACCTTGCTCTCAGCGGAACGAAAGACGCTGTTATGATGGTTGAGGCAGGCGCGAACGAGCTTACCGAAGAAGAAATGCTCGGAGCAATTCTTTTCGGACACGAAGAAATTAAAAGAATCGTCGCTTGGATAGAAGAAATTCAAAAGGAAGTAGGCAAGCCCAAACAGAACATAGAGCTTCGCCATGCTCCCGAAGAACTCGAAAAGGAAGTCAGAGAATATTCCGCCGATAAAATCGCGTATATCTACGACACGTTCGACAGACAAGAAAGAGAAGCGAGAGAAGACGCCGTCAACGACGAACTCATGGCTCACTTTGCGGAAATTTATCCCGACGAAAAAGGTTACGTTGCCGACGTTTTGTATGCAATGAAGAAAGAATTCGTTCGTAAACGTATCAGCGAACAGGGAATAAGACCCGACGGACGTACGCTCAAAGATATAAGACCTATTTGGTGTGAAGTGGGTATCTTGCCCAGAGTTCACGGTTCGGGCGTGTTTACGCGTGGACAAACTCAGGTTTTGACCACCCTTACTCTCGGTAGCATCACCGAAGTGCAGAAACTCGAAGGTCTTGACGACGATACGTTCAAGAGATATATGCATCACTACAATATGCCTCCGTATTCTACGGGCGAAGCTAAACCGCTCAAAAGCCCCGGTCGTCGTGAAATCGGTCACGGAGCTTTGGCTGAAAGAGCTTTGGAACCCGTGCTTCCCAGCAACGAATGTTTCCCGTACGCAATAAGGACCGTAAGCGAAGTAATCAGCAGCAACGGTTCCACCTCGCAGGCAAGCGTATGCGGTTCTACGTTGGCTCTTATGGACGCAGGCGTACCCATTAAGGCTCCCGTAGCAGGTATAGCGATGGGACTTATTAAAGACGAAGCTAATCATAAGATTTCCGTTATGAGCGATATTCAAGGGCTCGAAGACTTCTACGGAGATATGGACTTCAA
>CACXFJ010000030.1 GCA_902766965.1 uncultured Eubacteriales bacterium
ATAATTAAGGGGGCATCGCTCCAAGCCCCCTTAATAAACCCCTTTCCTCATAATGTTCCCCCTTATCCGAATTTAACGAAGTATATCATTCACAACAAAACTAATTACTTGAACAAAGTTTATTAAGATATGGATAAACCAAATCCGAATTTAACGAAGTAAGTATTTCTCAACAAAACATATTACTTGAACTAACTTTATTTACATAAGGACAAAAATATCCGTTAGGGTGGGTGGGCGGGATATACAAAACCCTATTTACAGATAAAAACGGAATAGAAAACACGCCTATTCCGTCATATATTTTATATCCTTAACGCCGAAATCTTTGATTTTGGCAATTAACTCCGCTCCGTAAGGAGTGGAAATTAACGCCCGTTAGGGCATTTAACGCCAAACTTGTTTGGCAATTAACTCCGCCGCTCTGCGGTGGACTTAACTATTTTTTCATCGAATCGATAAGCTCGTATATTCTCTGCAAGTCCTCGTTCGTGTAATAGTCTATCATTATTCTACCCTTAGTTTCGTTACCCATAAGTCTTACTTTGGTAGCGAAAACTCTCGTCATATCGTCTACGAACTGTCTCATTTCGAGCGACATTTTCGCCTTTACCTGTTCGGTAAGTTTGGTGGGGCGGGTTTCGGGTTTTAATATATATTTTACTTCCTTTTCTATCTGTCTTACGCTCCAACCTTCGTCTATCGCTTTGGTGGCGAGTTCGAGCTGCGTTTTTTTATCGGAGATAGCAAGTAAGGCTCTTGCATGTCCCGCGCTCAATACTCCCGTCTTAACGGCGTCCTGCAAACTTTCGGGGAGATTGAGAAGTCGAACCGCATTAGCTATGCTCGGTCTTGCCTTGCCGAGTTTTTTTGCGATTTCTTCCTGCGTAAGGTCGTACGCTTCCATAAGTTCTTTGATAGCCTGCGCCTCTTCGATAGCGTTAAGGTCTTCGCGTTGTAAGTTTTCGATAAGGCTTATTTCGCGGGCTTTTTGTTCGTTAAAATCTCTTACTATGACGGGAAGTTCTTTAAGACCTATCTTTTCCGCCGCGCGATATCGTCTTTCGCCTGCGATTATGAGATAGTTGTTGCCGTCTTTTTTGACTATAAGCGGTTGTATAATCCCGTGTTCCTTTATGGAAAGCGCAAGTTCTTCCAAACTTTCGTCGTTAAAAGTCTTTCTCGGCTGTCCGGGGTCGGGAGATATTTTGGATATGGCAACGCTAATAACCTTGGTTTCGTCCGGTCTTCTTTCTTCGCGTACGTCCTCTACGTTTGCGAGAAGTTCGCTTATTCCTCTGCTTACTCTCTTTGCCATTGTGAACACTCCTTTATTACTAATAACTTATTTTATATTAACATATCGAGAAAATTTTGTAAATACTTATAAAGGTTTAATTCTCGGTTTGTTTTGTCCTCTTGGATATTTGACGGGGGTTTTCGCGACTTTTTCGACTATAATTATGCTGCGTTTGCTGCCGTCGGGCAAGGTGAATTTATTTACTTTTTCGAGTTTTCCGCCCAAAATATTTATTGCTCTTTCGGCGTTTTTCAGTTCTTCGTCGACGTCGCCTTTGTAGGCTATGAGTTTTCCGCCCGGTTTTATGAAAGGTAAGGTGTATTCGCTCAGAACCGCCATGTCGGCAACTGCTCTCGCGACGGCGAAATCGAAACTTTCTCTAAGCTCGGTTTTTGCCGCGTCTTCGGCTCGAAAATGAACGGCGTTCGCGTCGGATAAGCCTAATGTCTTTACCACTAAATTAAGGAAATTTACGCGTTTATTAAGGCTGTCGAGCATGGTGATTTTCAGGTCGTTTCGGTAAATTTTTAAGGGGATTGCGGGGAAGCCCGCGCCGCTTCCGACGTCGATTACGCTTGCGTTTTCTCCTATAAATTCCGCTCCCGTAAGGCTGTCTAAGTAGTGTTTTATTTTGATTTCGTCGGGATTTACTATCGCGGTAAGGTTGAATTTTTGATTATATTCCAAAAGAAGTTCGGTGTATCTGTCGAACTGTTTTTGCATGTTTTCGGTAATATTCAAGCCGTAATCCTTAAAAATATCCATTTATTTTACTTACCTTTTTTCTGTAAATGTACCATAAGCACGACTATGTCGGCAGGGTTCACGCCGCTTATTCTCGACGCCTGACTGAGGTTAAGGGGTTTTGTTTCCGACAGCTTCTGACGGGCTTCGAGCCTTAATCCGTCCACTTCGTCGTAATTGAAGTTTTCTCCCAAAATCCGCTCTTCCATTTTTCGCATTTCTTTAATGGATTGCTCTTGTTTTTTGATATATCCTTCGTATTTTATTTCGGTCTCTAATTGGCTCAAAAGGAACTGATTTACCGTAGTAAAATACTCGTCTATTTCTTTCAGAACGTCGCAATTTAACGTGCTTCTTCTTAAAATTTCTCTTGCCGATATGCCCGATTTAGGGAGCGGTTCGTTCATTTTTTCGAACGCGTCTTTGCATTTTTCGGGGGAATATCTTCTTTCAAGCTCTTTATCGAGAGTTTCTTTTTCGCGTTTTTTGGCTAAAAACTTTTCGTACCTTTCGTCGTCCACGAGACCTAACTCTCTGCCCTTTTCGGTAAGGCGGAAATCGGCGTTGTCCTGCCGTAAGAGCAGTCTGTATTCCGCTCTCGAAGTCATCATTCGGTACGGTTCTTCCGTTCCCTTAGTGCATAAATCGTCGATAAGAACCCCTATGTACGCTTCGTCGCGACGTAATACGAACGGCTCTTTATTATCGAGAAACAGTCCGCAGTTTATGCCGGCTATAAGTCCTTGACCCGCCGCTTCTTCGTACCCGGAGCTGCCGTTTATTTGCCCCGCGGAATACAGTCCGACGAAGTTTTTTACGGCGAGAGTGGGGAGAAGGCACTCGCAATTAAGGCAGTCGTATTCTATTGCGTACCCGTAGCGGAGAATTTCGGCTTTTTCAAGTCCCTTTATGCTGTGGAGCATCTTTTCCTGAACGTCGAAAGGCAGGGAAGTGCTTAATCCCTGAACGTACATTTCGTCGTTGTCTTTTCCTTCGGGTTCGATAAAAATCTGATGCCTGTCTTTATCCTTGAACCTTACGATTTTCGTCTCTATCGACGGACAATATCTCGGTCCTACGCTCGTAATTATACCGTTATATAACGGACTGCGGTCTATGTTGTCCAAAATTATTTTGTGGGTTTCGGGGTTGGTGTAGGTCAGGTAACAAACGGCGTCGTTTTCTACCTTTTTTTCGGTAAATTCGCTGAAAGGGTATATGTTTTCGTCGCCGTATTGCGGAACCATCACGCCGAAATCGACGGTTTGCCTTTTTACTCTCATGGGAGTACCCGTCTTGAATCTTCTTACGGGCAGTCCCGCGTTTATAAGACAGTCGGAAAGTTTTTCCGCTCTCGAATACCCTTGCGGTCCGCTGTCTTTCGTGTAATCGCCGATTATTATGCGGCTTTTAAGATAAACGCCCGTACACAATACCACCGCTCTCGTCCTGTAAATATCGCCGAGCATGGTTTTTACGCCGACTACTTTTTTTCCGTCGAAAAGAACTTCTTCTATTTCTCCTTCGAGAACGTGCAATTTGTCCTGTTTTATCAGGACTTCTTTCATTAAAGCGTGATATCTATCCTTATCTACCTGATTTCGTAAAGAGTGAACGGCGGCTCCGTTGCCGAGATTCAACATTCTCGTCTGAATGGTAGCCATGTCGGCTATTCTGCCCATTTCTCCGCCCAAAGCGTCGATTTCTTTAACGATATGACCTTTCGCCGTGCCGCCTACGTTAGGATTGCAGGGCATAAATCCTATTGCGTTAAGAGTTAACGTCACTATTAACGTTTCGTGTCCCGTCCTTGCGAGAGAGAGAGCGGCTTCTATTCCTGCGTGTCCGCCGCCTATTACCACTGCGTCGAATTCTTTTATCATAACTACTTTTCTATGACGGCGGTTATCGGTCCGTCTATATCCAATTTAAGCTCCATATGCTCGCCGAATCTGCCCGTTTGTACGGGTACGAATTCCGCCATTTTACTTACGAAATACTCGTACATGGGGCGGCTTATTTCGCCCTTAGCCGCCTTGCCGAAATCGGGGCGGTTGCCGTGTAAACAGTCGCCGTAAAGAGTAAAATTACTTACTATAAGGGCGCTTCCTTTTACGTCTATGAGAGAATAATTGAGTTTGTCGTTTTCGTCGGTAAAAATCCTGAGTTTTGATATTCTTTTCGCTATCCACTCTATTTTTTCATCGTCGTCGCCTTCGCAAAAACCGCACAAAACGAGCAGTCCTCTACCTATTTCGCCGACGGTTTTTCCGTCCACGGTCACTACCGCGCTTCTTACTCTCTGCAATACGCAACGCATATTTTTTCTCCTATTTTCCCACGCAAAACCGCGAGAATATTTCGTCTATTACGTCGTCTCCGACCGATTTACCGGTAATTCTTCCCAAAGCGGAACTTGCGGCGTATATGTCTACCGCTATACATTCCGACGGCATAATTTCGTAAGCGGCGATAGCGTCGTTTATTAAACCGACGCATTCTTTAAGGGCGGCTATATGACGTTCGTTCGTTATAATTCCTTTTTCGTACATTCCGTCGTTATCGAGTAAGCCTATTACTTTTTCAAGTAGCTTATCTACGTTTTCGCCCGTCTTTGCGCAAATCTTTATCCCGTCTTTTTCGTACTTTCCTATATCCGATTTGTTTACCGCTATTACGCTCTTTTTTCCGTCGAGTAAACTTAATAAATCCTTTTCTTTTTCTCCGTCCACGGTGGCGTCGGAAAGGAAAATAACTACGTCCGCGGTCTTAACCGCGGTGCGCGATTTTTCTATTCCTATCTTTTCTATCTCGTCGTAACCGCTGTCGCGGATACCCGCGGTATCGAGAAAGTTAAGTTTTATTCCCTTAATTTCCACGCTCTCTTTTATTACGTCGCGGGTAGTGCCGGCAATAGGCGTGACTATCGCTCTGTCCTCTTTAAGAATAGCGTTAAGTAAAGTGCTTTTTCCTGCGTTTGGTATCCCGACTATCGCAATATCGGCACCGTTTTTTAATATTTTCGTTCCGGCTGAACTTCTTATAAGTTCGTCGCAGATAGCCTTTGCTTTTACTAAAACTTTATAAGCGGCGGGCTTTGTTTCTTCTTCGAGTTCTTCCGGGTAGTCTAATTTTGCTTCGAGCATAGCGGCGGCTTCGATAAGAGCAAGTTCTGTTTCTTCTATTCCTTTAGTAAGCTCTCCGCTCATAAGTTTGTACGCGTTTCTTACCTGTCCCGCCGTTTCGGCGTTTATCATATCGGCTACGCCTTCGGCTTCGGACAGGGTAAGTTTGCCGTTAAGAAAAGCTCTTTTAGTAAACTCTCCCGCTTCCGACGGACGCGCGCCTTTATTTATAAGGAGATTGAATATTGCTTTCGTAACCCCAGAACCGCCGTGACAATGAATTTCCGCCACGTCTTCGCCGGTATATGATTTAGGCGCTTTGTATAAAACACAAAACGCCCTTTCTTTGAAATCTTCTCCCGTAACCGTGCCGAGATACATTTTGTTGTATTCCCATATATCGGTCGCGGTAGCTTTGGAATAAAATACGCTCTTTACGATAGGGAAGGAGTCTTCTCCGCTTATCCTTATTATATTTATACCCGACGGCGCGCCTAAACAGGTGGCTACGCCGACAATAGTATTATTCATCAGAACACTATTTTCTTTCCGCCGTAGGTCTTGGTTCTGCCCGGACCTTTCTTACGGAATTCGCTGCTTACGTTGCCGTAGGTCATAACTTCGCACTTAGGTACGATTACGACGTGACGGTCTTTGCCTTCGCCTTCGGAACGGGTAGTGGCTTCGTAACTGTTTTGTAAAACCGAATGAATAATTCTTCTTTCGTAGCTGTTCATCGGTTCGAGACTTATTTCCCTTTTTTCGTTATACGCCTGCGCGGCGAGTTTTTTAGCGAGGGAAGTAAGTATTCTCTTGCGTCTTTCTCTGTAAAAATCGGCGTCTACCGTTACTCTGACGTGATTGTCTTCGTTCCTCGAAGAATTTATATACTGACTTGCGAGATACTGAATGGCGTCGAGGGTTTCTCCTCTGTGTCCTATAAATATTTTCGCGTCGTCTCCGCCTATATAGAAACAAATTTCGTCCTTATAACTCTTCGCGTCAATTCTTACTTTGTCGGAAAAATAAGAGGCGATTACTCCTATATATTCTTTTCCTTTTTCCTTTTCTTCGGGAAAATAATCTACTCTTTCTCTCGGACGGCGGTTGTGGCTGTTGTCACGGTTTCTTCTGTCTCTTCTTTCTCTTTTTTCGCCGTTTTCGTTATTTTCGGTATTTTCCTCTGCTCCGCTTTCGGCGGTTTCTATCACGGCTTCGGCTACTTCTTCTTTTTCTTCCTCTTTTTCGTCTTTAAGTTCGACTTCTTCCGCCGTTTCTTCCTTAGTTATGGGAGTAACTCTTACCAAAGCCTTGGTAAAAATTCCTTCGCCGTTAAGGACTTCTATTTCGGCTTCTTCTCTCGTAAGTCCGAGTTTTTTCAAGCCTTTTTCTATTGCGGCTTCTACCGTAGAACCCTTAAATTCAAATTCTTTCATCATAACCTCTGTTTTTATTTTTTAACTGTGACCGACATCTGTCTGTCTTTTTCTTTTTCGTCGATTTTTTTCGTGACTACGTTAAATATAACGTTAAACAACGTGGTAAGTAACGAGTTTACGAACATATACAAAGTAAACGCCGCCGAATAGAACAACGCGAATACGAGCATCATTATTGGCATAATATACTGCATTATTTTCATCTGCGACTGTTGCGCCTTGGCTTGTTCTTCGCTTTGACCTGCCATTGCGGGTTGCTCTGCGGGTTTGTTAAGTTTCATACTGAGTACGTTAAGTATAAGTACGAGTATAGGTAGTATGAGATAGCCGTTCCAGGTAGTGTTGTATTTTTCCATTACGGGTTTCATTACTATCTCGTATTTACCCGTATCCACGCCGGTTACTCCAGAGCCGCCTAAGCCCGTTCCCGTAAAATCGGACGCGCTCGGCACGGGTTTTTTCCAGGTGTCGGCTACGAAAATGTTTTTCGTAAGGAAAAATCTTTCGCTTTTATAGTTTGCTAAAACCTCTTCTTCCGCTTTGGCTGTGGCTAAATTGTGAAGTTCCGCGTCGGTATACTCCGTCCCCGAACTTTCGAGTCTTTTTATTTCCTCTTCGAACGTCGTGTCGTAAATCTTTTCGAGTTCGGTATAAAGACTCTTATTGTGAAGTCTTACCGCGCTGTTGTATCCTGCGAATACGACGAAGAATATCACGAGAGTAATAATCATCGGTAAACAAGCGCCGAAAGTGGAATATTTATACTTTTTGTACGTCGCGCGCTGTTTTTGCATCAGCATTTCTTTGTTGGAGCCGCACTGCTTGGTTATTTTTTCAAGCTCGGGTTTCATCTGCTCCATCTTTTTTGCGTTACTTCTCGTGATTTGTTTTTGCCACAAATCAAAGGGGAATACGATACATTTAAGGAATATCGTAAACATAATAACGGTGACGGAGAAAGCTCCGACTATTCCCCAGCTCGACGACCAGCCCGATATCCAGCCGTACAAAATTTCATAAATAAATTTACCTATCGCGTCGCTGATTTTTCCGGCAGCGAGTAAGGTTATAAACTCCATTTGGCATTTCCTCTCAAATTTTCTTTCACGGGATCGAATCCGCCTTTCGAAAAAGGATTACATCTTAATATTCTTGCCGTTCCTGCAATTATTCCCCTTAACGCACCGTATTTTTCGATGGCGTCGTACGTATACATAGAACAAGTGGGGGTAAATTTACACGCCGCGTGAATAGTACCGGAAACGTACTTTTTATAAAACAGAATCAGCTTTTTACACAGAAACTTCATCGTTATTCTTTAACGCTCCCGCTTTTTTCAGAAGGTAATAAAGATCTTTTTCTATCGTAGCGCTGGTACTTTCGGCGCAAGCCTGTCTCGCTACTATAACGAAATTCTTATCCTGTTCGACGCAGGGGATAAGCAATCTGAACCTTTCGCTTATTCTTCTTTTAACTCTGCTCCTTACTACGCTGTTGCCGACTTTTTTGCCGACCACTATTCCTACTTTCAGATTATGCGCGTTCACGACGTACATAATCATACGCGGAGTAGAGAAAGAGGAGCCTTTTCTGTAAACGTAACCGAAACTGCTCCGCTGCGTCAAACGGTATATCTTCTGCATTTACTTATGCGGAAAGTTTGGCTCTTCCTTTATTTCTTCTTCTTTTAAGAACGTTTTTTCCGGAAGTGCTTGCCATTCTCTTTCTGAATCCGTGTACTTTGCTTCTTTGTCTTTTTTTAGGTTGATAAGTTCTTTTCATTTTTTATGTCCTCACTTATATATTATTTTAATATTAACTGTCTAATTATACATTACATATAGTCGTTTGTCAAACGCTACTTTTCTTTTTTACGCAAACTTATAGCTTGGATTTCTAAAAAATTTCGTTAAAACGGAAATTTTCATAAAACTACTTTATTTATTTTACAAATTTTAAGTTTTGTTAATATTTAGTTCCACGTTAAACAACGTTAAATTTTCACGGAGAACATTTTATTAAAATATATAAGTGTTAATTTTTAGGTGTTTTCTTACGAAAATGCTTATTTTTTAACGTTTTACTATTATCAACGATAAGTTGCAATTTTCCTTGATAAATGAGTTCCGGGACGTCGGAAGGAGCACATTCATAAAAATAAGACTTATATCCGGAGAATAAAAGGTTGTTTATATATATATTTTCTTTTTTTCTTATATCTTCGTAATTTATAGCATATAATTCCTTTATTATTTTAAGGTCTTTTTTATAAGAAAATATAAGAGAATCTTTCTTTTTTTCTTCTTTTGTTTCTATCGGATTTTCTATAATATCGGAAGAATTGAGTTTGTTATAAATTATATATTTTTGCGTATATTCGCATAAAACCGTCTTAATAAGCGAATGTAAATTTTCATAAAAAAGTGCGTTTTTTAATATAACGTTTCCATCTAAATCGACTTCTTTTTCGTCTACGTAAATTCCGTCGGGGTTAAGGTCGCATATTTTCCTTATTCTGTTCATAAAAGCCCTTTCGTTGTTTTTGTCGGTAATGTCCGTAACGTATCCTTTACTTACTTTAATCATAGTGGATTTATCGAAGGAATCATAGTCGTAGTCTGTATCCTTAACGACGGGAGAAAGGGTAATAAACACACTCTTGTTTCTTCTTATTTTATTTATTATATAAGGCGTTTTTATGTCGGTATCGTATTCGGTAATTACTCCGTTATAGTCGCTTTCCAATACTTTTTCAATATCTGAAAAGTTGGTTTTTAATAATTTATAAGATTTTTGTTGCAAAAAACTAAATCTTTTATTATACTCCAAACGGAATTCTATTTTTTCCTGCGCGCTCGATAAAATTACGCTTTTATCTATTTCCAATTCCCAATCGTTAATATTGCCGTTACTGAAATAGTAACCGTTTACGACGTAAAAATTGAGGGTATTGTCTGCGTTTATATATTCTTTGTCTTTCTTCTTTTTTTTCAGACGGTCGAGAATTCCTATTTTTTCTTTGTCGAGTTGTTTTATTACGTTAAGACCCAAACCCACCGTTCTCGTGTCTTTTTTGTTTAACCTTATATATAATCTGTCGTCGGTTCTGCCTATTTTTTTTAAGCTGAAAAAAACGTTGTTTTCGTCGCAATTTATTGCAATTTTCACTACGCAACTTACTGCAAAAAACTTAATTTCCAATAAATTTTCTTCTTCTTTTTCTATTTCGAATTCATTAAAAGGAAGGAGTTTTTTTACTCCTTCTTTTTCAACGCTCAAATATAGAAAAGGATTGTTTTTCGTACTTTCGAATAAAATCTCTTCCCTATAAAAAAACTTATATTCCTCGGAATTTACCGTATATTTTAATAAGGAATTATTCATCTTTTTTAAGCTACTATCCTGATGGGAAGTATTATGCAACGGTAATCGTCGCTGTCCACTCTCTTTACCACTATGGGTTTTCTGCTGTCTTCTATTATAATCTTAACGTAGTCTTCCTTTATTCTCGCGATGGCGTCCATAAGGAATCTGTTATTAAGCCCTATTTTTATTTCTTCGCCTTCGCACTTACAGTCGAGATTTTCGCTGGTTTTTCCTTTCTCGTTCTCACTGTAAATGTTCATAGTATTGTTGTTGACGGTTATTATTATGGAATTGTTGTGGCTTTCGCGACTTATTATAGCCGCTCTGTTAAGACTTCCTTCAAGTTCTTCCTTATTTACTATTATTTCGTAGTTTTCTGTTTTAGGAAGGTTATTTCTGTAATTATGGACGTCGCTGTCTATAAGAGTGGTCTTAATTTTAGTGTGTCCCAAATCGAAAATAAGGGTTTTCTTTTCGTTTATTATCTTTACTTCGTCTTCGGAATCGGTAAGTATTTTTATTATATCGGATATAATCTTACCTAAAACGACGCATTTTACGTGACCTTTCTCGAATTTAACGGGTTTTTGACTTATTGCAAGGCGGAAACCGTCGAGACAAACCGCTTCCATAATTCCGTCGTAAACGTCTATGCAGCAGCTTTTAAGTAACATTCTCGTGTCCGCTCCGGGGGATACGCAGAAAATAGCTCTTTCAAAAACTTCTTTAAGGTCTCTTTCTTTTATATAACAGCTGTTGTCTTCGTTGTAGTTTCCGAATGTTGCAAAACTGCTGTTTTCGAAATAGTTAAGTTCCATACTGCTCTTATTAAAGGAGATGGTTATTTTATTATCGAAACCTTTTTCGATGCCGACTTTCTCGACGCCGCTTATTTTATTTGCGCAGTCGTTGAAAAGTTTGCCGTTTACTATTACTTCGCCTTCTTCGTAAATGTCGGCGGGTATAGTTTTTTCTATATAAAGTTCCTGATTAAAAGCGGATAGAGTTACGTTCTTTCCGATAGCTTTTATATTGATACCTTCCAATATAGGTATGTTTTTATTTACCGCTACGGCTTTGCTTACGATGTTGGACGCGTTTGCGAGTTCTGTTCCGGAACAAAAGAATTTCATTTCGTTCTTCTCCTTATATTTTATTTTTTATATTTAGTAAGGATATATATTATTATAGGCTGTGTATAAATGTTGAAAACTCTATTATACGGTCGTTTTTGTTATTAAATAAAAAAATCATACGCATTTTCTTACTTTTTTATTGTGGATAAAATGTTAATAGTTATCCACAATCCGTCAACATAGACTTTTAGTTTTACACATTCAGCATTTCTTTTATATCCTTGACGGCTTTGTCGTTTTTGCCGTTTGTTCCGAGAGAGTTTATTACTTTGTCTCTCGAATAGATTATTGTGGTGTGGTCTCTTCCGCCGAAAATCTGACCTATATTTATTAAAGGCAGGTTGAGAAGGTCGTATACGAGATATATGGCTATCATTCTCGCTTCGACTATCTCTTTAGTCTTTTTCTTTCCTATAATGTCGTTTTCGGGAATTCTGTAATATTCGCTTACCGCGGCTATGATTTTGTTACTGTCCACGGCGACGGAATCGGAAATTTCCTTTTCTTTCAACGCTTCTTTTGCAAGTTCCAACGTAGGTTTCCGTCCGTTAAGCTGAGCGAACATTATTACTTTAAGCAAAGCTCCTTCGAGTTCTCTTATATTAGTGTTTATCTTTTCGGCAAGGTAGTAGACTATATCCTTATCGAGATCAGTTTTCGTACTCTCCAACTTTTTCATTATTATTGATATACGGGTATCTATCGACGGAGTCCATATATCGGTCATTATTCCGCCTTCGAAACGGGAACGGAGCCTGTCTTCTATATCGTTTATATCCTTAGGAGGACGGTCGGAAGACAGGACTATTTGTTTACCTTTATTATAAAGGTCGTTGAAGATATGGAAAATTACGTCCTGCAAACCGCCTTTTTTTTGCAGAAACTGCACGTCGTCGAGCATAAGAACGTCGGCGTCGGCGTACTTTTCGCGGAAGTTCCTGTAAGCGTCCTTATCGGTAGAGTATTTACTTAAAGAAGCGAAATATTCGTTAGTAAGGGTTTCCGTAGGAACGTAAACCACGTTAAGGGACGGGTTATTTTCCATAATATAGTTACCGATGGAGTGAAGAAGGTGAGTTTTTCCCAAACCCACTCCGCCGTAAATAAACAAAGGGTTAAAGGTAAGAAGACCGTCGTTTAATCCCGGGTTTTCGGCTACCGTCTGCGCCGTCACGAAGGCAAGGCGGTTACTTTCGCCCACGACGAAATTATCGAACGTGTAGCGGGGGATAAAAGGATTATGTTTTTTATGGACGGGCGGTTCGACGGGGATTTCCGTCGGAGTTGGAGCCGAGTCGTCGATAAAAAAACTCTTTTCGTCTTCGGTAATAAAATGAACGTTGTTTATAGGATATCCCGCTTTCGAAGCCGCGTCGAGAAATTTGAAAGCGTAGTTGGCTTCGAGAGTGTCGCGGGCGTTAGATGACGGAGCGCACACTACTATGTCGGTAGTGGAACAGCACACGGGAGTAAGCCCGTCTATCCAGAGCATATACTCCGCGGCGTTAAGCGTCGCGCTCAATTCCAATTTTATATCGTCTAAAATGGTACTTACTTCTTTCATACGGATAATTATATCATATAAATAAATATAATTCAATCATAAAAAACCAAAAAAACGCATAAAAGCGATTGACAAAAGAGGCGAGTTATATTATCATTATTAAGCTAATGTCGTAAATTTTGACCGAATTAGCCCCTCGGAAAAAACAAGCGGCGTAATATTTAAGAAAAACGGAGGTTTTTTACCATGAAAACATATATGGCAAAGCCCGAAGAAGTCAAGAGAGAATGGTACGTAGTAGACGCTACCGGAATGTCTCTCGGTAGACTCGCTTCGCAAGTAGCCGCTATATTGAGAGGAAAGAATAAACCGGTATTCACCCCGAACGTCGATACCGGAGATTACGTAATCGTACTTAATTCCGACAAAGTTGCTCTTACCGGAAAGAAGGAAGAACAAAAATATTACCGTTATCACACCGGTTATATCGGAGGACTTAAAGAAATAAGATACGACAAACTTATGGCAGAAAAGAGCGATTTCGCCGTTCAGAAAGCCGTAAAAGGTATGCTCCCGAAAAACAGCATCGGAAGACAGATGATTAAGAAGTTGTTTGTTTACAAAGGAAGCGAGCATAACCACCAGGCTCAACAGCCTAAAGAACTTATCTTAAAGTAAGAGGTGAATTATGGCAAAGAAAGTAGTTAAGAAAATCCAGTTTTGGGGAGTAGGAAGAAGAAAGAAAGCAATAGCGAGAGTAAGACTTATTCCCGGCGGAGAAAACGGAATTGTAATAAACAAAGTACCTATGGACGAATATTTCAAGCTCGACGCTCAGAAATTTATCGTTAAACAGCCCCTCGAACTCACCGGCACCGCAGATAAATACGACGTAGTAGTAAACGTATTGGGCGGCGGACTTACCGGACAGGCGGGAGCCGTAAGACACGGAATAAGCAGAGCTTTGTGTGAAGCCGACGAAACTTTGAGACCGGAACTTAAAAAAGCAGGTTTCCTCACCAGAGACCCGAGAATGAAAGAAAGAAAGAAATACGGTCTTCACAAAGCAAGAAAGGCTCCTCAGTTCAGCAAACGTTAATCGTTTCACGAAATTACAAAAAAAATTACGACTCGTTTTTACGGGTCGTTTTTTTTAGTATGGATAATCAAATAAAATATCCGCAACGTTTGCGTAATATAATTTAACTATAGCGAAAGTAATAAATTAAGCTTGAAAAAATTTACAATAATATTGCCATTTTCTTAAATAACATAAGCTTGCTAAACGTCAAGTTATAATGTACTATATATAAGGATAAGGATTACATAAATAATAATGAGGTAATTATGAAAAAGATAACGAAGTTTTTTATAGCGGTGATTACCGTAACGAGTATATTACTGTTATGTACCGCTTGCACCGACAATATAGCTACGCCCGACGAAAAAGGCGATATAGAAAATCCGTCCGAACCGTCGGAGCCGACGCCGCCTAACGAATCAACCGAACCGTCGGAGCCGACGCCGCCTACCGAACCTACCAACCCTTCCGACCCTGAAAATCCGCCCGTCGACGAAGCCACGATAAGGAAGAATAATATTGCCGCGGCGATAGCTAAAAACTACGATAACGACACCGTATTGTATAAACAGACGGAAGAAGGAATAACAAAGAGCGACTTATATAAAAACGACGGAGATTTTTCCTATATCAAATGGGACAGAGGTAACGGCGTTGACTTTTTGGAATACATATACGAATTCGATTCCGACGGATATTTGAAAATAAAGTATTATAAAAACATCGAAGACAAGTGGGTAATATCCGACGATCCGGAATATTACGTAAAATTTATAGACCTTTCCGTATTTACAGCCGACGATTTCAGATACTTAGAAGGAAAATATTTTATAAAACCCGATAAGCTCGAACTTGCGATGTCACATATCTTCAAGGTAAGCAGCGTAACATACGTTCCGGACGAAGTGAATATTACGCTCGACGAAAACAACGTTATAAAAACCATTTACGCAAAAACGTTGAGCTACGGAGAAGAAAATATTTTCGAAATGGAAATATCCGACGTCGGAAGCACCGTAGTGACTACTCCCGAGTACGAAAACATAGTAACGATAACGCATACGGACAAAACCGTTACCGTCGGCGAATCTATCGTTGTTTCCACTCTGTTTAATATAACCGAGCAGGGAGAAAATAAAGAAATAAAGGAAGAAATGATAAACGAAGGGAACCTTAACTTAAACGAACCCGGAGTTTATACCGTGACGATAACGTACGTTTCCCGCGATAAAAAGACTTATTCCGACGCGGCTACGATAACGGTAAAAAAGGCGGAAACCGAAGTAAATCTTACTTTCGAACAAATATTTGCCGCCGCAAAAACACAAGCCAATCTGACTTTCACCGCAAAAGACGGAAAAATTTATAAACAGGCGGGAGACACGGTTGTTCTTGAAAGTAACGGAGCGGCGACGATGTACGTTTTTTATAAAGACGGCGGAAGAAAAGCGGTAAACGGAAACACTCTTTACCTGAACGAAAATTACAAAGCCGCAATGCCTAATATAAAAGAAATTACCGAAATAGCGGTAAGCGAATTTACGGCGACTGAAGAAAGTAACGTTTATGAAGTAAAAAACAGCGCGGCGGTAGTAGCTTTTATAAAGAAATACGCTCCGCAGTTCGGAGACAGAATAAACGAAGAAAATTGCAGCGTTAAGATAAAGATAGCTAACAATAAAATCACAGAAATAACCGTTTCGTACGAGTATAAAATGACCGCCAACGCGAAAAAATATACCGCGAAAACCGACGTATACAGCGTAAGCGACTGCGGAACCACCGTAATAAACGTTCCCGACGAAGTGACCGCAAAGGTAAACTGATAATAAAGCAAGGCGAATAATAAAAGAAAATAAAGGAAGCGGAGAAAAAAATCCGCTTTCTTTTTTAGTTAAAGCAAAAATTTGCGGTTCGGCGGAGGGTTTATACTATATATAAGGATAAAAAAGAAAAAAATAAAAAATTTTTTGAAATTCCTTATTTTTTAATTGACAAAAAAATAAAAAAGACTTATTCTATATAAGCTATATTTTATAGCGAGTGTACATTTACAACTGAACGGAAAGTAAAAAGAAAACGAAATAAACCAAGTTAATTTTTTTGAGAAAAATAAAAAACTTGATAACTACAAAGC